>NZ_JBSXNL010000064.1:0-11863 GCF_056857615.1 Galbibacter sp. L-19 | reverse complement strand
AAAAAGATATTTAAAGCTTTACAAATAGAATCGATTTTTTAGTGGTTCACTTTCGTCCGCTGTAGGTGGTTCACTTTCACCCGCCGCACTATGCTCAATTTAATCCGCTGTGGGTGGTATACTATGCCCGTTTTTTGCATTAGATCTTTATTTTCTGGAATGCTTAAGGAGCGTCTTGCTGAAATTGAGTTAGAAAAAAACACGCCTATTTTGTCTTCCACTGCAGGCTTAGGAAGTTTTTTAGCAGATAAAGAGTCATTCTATGTAAGAGGAATCTTGAAGGAGAATCAAATAGAAGAAGGTGTTTCTGTTTTACTAAGAGAAAATATAAGAATTAAAAAACATGGTTTTACTGAGACTGAATTAAAGAGGTACAAAGCATTTCTTTTAAATAATGCATTATTATTTGAAAAGGAAAAAGGAAAAATTCCTTCTAAATATTACGTAGAAGAATTAATAGATAATTTTACTTATAGCGATCCTTTCCCTGGAGAAAGCTTTAGATACAACTTCTATAAAGAGATACTTCCTTCTATTACGCTTGCAGATATTAATAAACTTGGAAAGGAATGGGTTGTAAGTAAAGGATTGAGTATTATTTTAAAAGCACCTGAAAAAGAAGGGCTTGATATTCCTTCAGAAGGAACAATAAAACAACTGTTGAGTAAAATTGAAACGGAGAGTATAGAGCCTTATATAGACTCTTTAGCAAAAAAAGAAATCGCCATTACAATTGATAAAGAAGGGGAAATTATTGATAGTTCTTATAATAAGAAAATAAACGTTTCTAAATGGAAATTAGAAAATGGCATTACAATTATTGCAAAACCTACTACACTTCAAAATGACTTAATTTCTCTTAGCGGATTTCGCCCAGGAGGGAGTTCGTTAGCTGCAGATTCCATATATGTTTCAGCAAGAAATGCAGGAAGTATTATAGGTTCAAGCGGAATACTAAATATATCTGGGTTAGAATTAGAGAAACTTAATATGGGAAAAACCATTTCCTTAACTCCTTTTATAAATTTTTATGAAGAGTTATTTTCAGGAAGTAGCACTGCTGAAGAGCTAGAACGTATGCTTACAATGTTACATTTATATTTTACAAACCCTAATAAGGATATATTACAATTTGAAGCGGACAAGCAACGTATGATTGCTGGCACTAAAAATGACTCACTAAATCCTGATACTGTATTTGATAATGAGATTAGTCGAATTATGACGAATAATCACCTAAGAGGTATTCCTATTACCGAAAAACAGATAGAAAATGAATTAAATTTAGATACTGCTTTTGATTTTTATAAAAACCGTTTTTCATCTGCCAATGGTTTCACTTTTATTTTTGTAGGAAGTTTTGACCTTCAAAAGCTTAAAGAATTGAGTAAAAAATATTTAGGAACACTTCCTTCAAATCAAACTGAAAAAAGTGATTGGAAGGATATTGGATTACGCAGAATTACAGGGGTACATAAAAATACTATTCTAAAAGGAAACGAAAATAAATCAAAGGTAGATATAAGATATACTGGAACCCTTGACTATACATTAGAAAAAGAACTCTCCATTAGTCTTTTAGGAGATTTATTAAAAATAAAACTTACTGAAGAATTAAGAGAAAGTATGTCTGGAGTTTATGGTGTTCAAGCTTCTGGGTATTCTACTGATACTCCGTATAATTGGTATCGAATGCATATACGCTTTACCTGTGCTCCTGAAAACAGAGATGTCTTAATAAATAAGGTACATGAAGTAATAGCTGATATTAAAAAAAAGGGGGCTTCTGAAAAGGACGTAAAAAAAATTATAGAAACAAGGATTAATCGCGCTAAAGATGGATTAAAATATAATCAATATTGGAGTTCAAAGCTTAAAAGTGCAGAGATATACAATTGGAATCCTGAAGATATTTTGGATTATAAGAAGAATTTAGAAAAAGTAGACTCTAATTACTTTAAAAAAGCAGCCAACACATATTTTAATAATGATAATTATGTAGAAACAATTTTAATTCCTGAGAATCTTAATCAATAGAACCATATTTTAAATTTCATTTTTTCATATCATTTTATCAATAAAAGAAGGAGGTTTTATCTCCGACAAAATACTTACTTTTAAAAGTATGAAAGATAAAACCAATAAAAAAAATCCAGTGAAATAAGCTTCACTGGATTTTTCATTTTTATCTAGTACAAGATTAAAATCTTCCTAAATTCATTACTTTATGCCAAACTTCTACAAAGTCGTTTACAAATTGCTCTTTAGCATCTTCAGTAGCATAAACTTCTGCTAAGGCTCTTAATTCAGAATTAGATCCAAATATTAAATCGGCACGGGTAGCAGTCCATTTAAGTGCTCCTGTTTTACGGTTTTTACCTTCAAACAATTCATCATTGTCTTCAGAAACTTTCTCCCATTTAGTGTCCATAGCTAATAAATTCACTAAAAAGTCATTTGATAATGCTCCTGGTTTAGCGGTAAACACTCCATGTTTAGATTGATCAAAGTTGGTATCTAAAACTCTCATTCCTGCTAATAGCACTGTCATTTCTGGTGCTGTAAGCGTTAATAGTTGAGCTTTGTCAATTAACAATTCTTCTGTAGAAACATCAAATTTAGTTTTTCTATAGTTTCTAAATCCATCTGCATAAGGCTCTAAATATTCAAAAGCCTCAATATCTGTTTGTTCTGCAGATGCATCCATACGTCCAGGTTTAAAAGGTACTGTAACATTATGTCCAGCTGCGGCGGCGGCTTTCTCAACTCCTACTGCTCCTGCAAGTACAATTAAATCTGCTATAGAAACTTTTTTTGTTCCGCTATTAAATTCGTTTTGAATATCCTCTAAAACTGATAAAACCTTAGACAATTGAGCTGGATTATTTACCTCCCAATCTTTTTGTGGAGCTAAGCGCACTCTTGCTCCGTTGGCGCCTCCTCTTTTATCGGAACCTCTGTAGGTAGAGGCAGATGCCCAAGCTGTAGAAACTAATTCGGATACTGTTAAATTAGACTCTATTATTTTAGTTTTCAAAGTAGCTACATCTAAATCGTTTACCAATTCATGATCTACAGTAGGAATAGGGTCTTGCCATATTAATTCTTCCTGAGGTACTTCTGGTCCTAAATAGCGTTCTATAGGCCCCATATCTCTGTGTGTAAGTTTAAACCAAGCTCTTGCAAAAGCATCAGCAAACTCATCAGGGTTTTCATAAAAACGTCTTGATATTTTTTCATATTCTGGGTCAAAACGCAATGATAAATCTGTTGTCAACATTGTTGGTAAATGCTTTTTTGTAGGGTCGTAAGCATCTGGAATTGTAGGCTCTGCATTTTTAGCAACCCATTGTTTAGCACCCGCTGGACTTTTAGTCATTTCCCACTCATATTTAAATAGATTATCAAAGAAATGATTACTCCATTTTGTTGGAGTTTGAGTCCAAGTAACTTCTGGTCCTCCAGTAATGGCGTGGGCACCAACTCCCGATTCATAACTACTTTTCCATCCAAAACCTTGATCTTCTATAGCTGCTGCTTCTGGCTCAGCTCCGATATACTCTCCTGGATCTGCTGCTCCGTGAGTTTTTCCAAAGGAATGTCCTCCAGCAATAAGCGCTACAGTTTCTTCATCGTTCATTGCCATCCGCTTAAACGTTTCTCTAATATCTTTAGCGGCTGCTATTGGATCTCCATTTCCATTTGGTCCCTCTGGATCCACGTATATTAGTCCCATAACAACTGCTGCAAGCGGATCTTCTAAATCTCTTTCTCCAGAATAACGGTTATCATCCAACCACTTGGTTTCAGATCCCCAATAAACATCTTCTTCTGGTTCCCAAACATCTTCTCTTCCTCCAGCAAAACCAAAAGTCTTAAATCCCATTGATTCTAAGGCTACATTTCCTGTAAGAACCAATAAATCTGCCCAAGAAATTTTCTTTCCATATTTTTGTTTTATAGGCCATAAAAGTCTTCTTGCTTTATCTAAACTTGCATTATCTGGCCAACTATTTAGCGGTGCAAAACGCTGTTGCCCAGAGCCTGCTCCTCCTCTTCCATCTCCAATTCTATAGGTACCTGCACTATGCCAAGCCATACGAATAAATAATCCTCCATAATGCCCAAAATCTGCTGGCCACCAATCTTGAGAATCTGTCATTAATGCATGTAAATCTTTTTTAAGGGCTTGGTAGTCTAGTTTTTTAAATTCTTCAGCATAATTAAAGTTATCTCCCATTGGGTTTGATAATGAAGAATGCTGACGTAAAATATTTACTTTAAGCCTATTTGGCCACCAATCTTTATTGGATGTTCCTCCTCCTGCTGAATGTTTTGGAGCTGCCCCAGAGAATGGGCATTTTCCAGAACCTGTAGAACCATGTGAAAAATTGTTGTCGGAAGTCATATTTTGATATATTTATAAATTAGTATTCTATTATCCTTTCTTCAAAAATACATAACATTAAACTATGATACGCTTATATGTTATCGAATTTACTTATACAAGTATAGATGTTAATTTACTCAATATTTTAAACTTTTAAAAGCTAATTATCTATATTTTAATTTAATATAAATAATAATAATCTGGATTCCCTCGAATAGTTATATTTGCCGCTTTAATTGCTTGCTATTTTAAATGAAATCTGTAAAAAAGAAAAAAACGAAAAGTATCTTCCGAATTATAAATGATGAAATTCATTTATGGTTAGGTTTAATTTCTGGAATTATCGTTTTTATTGTAAGTATAACTGGCTGTTTTTATGCCTTCGAAAGAGAAATAAAAGACGCTATAGAACCATGGAGGTTTGTTGAGCAAGAAAACAAGTTGTTTGTTCCTCCTAGTGTTTTAATAGATACTGCCGCTGTTTATATGCCCAATTATACACCAACAGGTCTTACCTATGCCAATAAAAATGGAGCTGCAGCTGTAGGATACAGCTATATGGTGGATAATAAACCTAATTTTTCTGTTGTTTTTATGAATCCATATTCTGGAAAATTCATAAAAAAACAGCATACAATGGGAGCTAATGAATTCGATTTTTTTACTTTTATTATTAACGGACATAAATCGTTATGGTTACCAGAAAAAATTGGTCGCCCTATTGTAGGAATAGGTACTTTACTATTTATTGTTTTACTCATTTCGGGGATTGTAATGTGGTGGCCAAAAAGATGGAATAAAGCCAATCTTAATAAAAGTTTTAAAATAAAATGGAAAGCTAGTTTTAAACGCGTTAACTACGATTTACATAATGTTTTAGGATTTTATAGCCTTATTCTTGCTTTTATAATTGCTGTAACTGGACTGGTGTGGAGTTTTCAATGGTTTGCAAATACGGTGTATTATCTTACTTCTGGAGGAGATCTCATGGCTGCCCATAGTCACCCGCACTCTAATTTAAAAAATATAGAATTCAAACCAAACGATAGCATTCCTGCAATTGATAAAGCTTGGTATAAGGTAGTTACAAAGGAACCTGACTTTCAAGGAATGTATATTACACCTACTTTATATGAAGAGGACGATTCCTACGAAATAATAGCATATCAAAGTGATAAAACTTACTACAACCGAAATGAATATTATTTTGATCAATACACCCTTGAATTATATCGAAATAAAGCCGATAGATATGAAGAAGCCAATTTTGCTGATCAACTTTATATGCTTAATTACGATATCCATATTGGTGCAGTATTAGGTTTAACAGGAAAAATAATAGCATTTTTGATCAGTTTAATATGTGCTAGTTTACCTATTACTGGCTTCTTAGTTTGGTGGAATAAAAGGAAGTAATTTTTGTGCAAATGCAGGAAGCTACATGATATAATTATTAGTCTTCTGCCCTTCTCTTTACAACATAACTATACTCATTAAAACTCAGTATTAATTAATAAAACTCCAGCCATATAACATATAACTGAAGTTTTATTATTGAATTTTTCATGAAATTAAATCAACTACCTCGAGGCAAGCCTACGAGGTATTCAAAGGAAAAATATTTTAATCCATTTCGACGTAGAATCCTCCAAAATATTCAGGACAGGCTCTGGGGAATAAAACCCCAAATGAGGGATTTAGTGACTGTGCCCTGTTTCTCCTTTACTCATTTCTGCCATTAAATAATAAGCTTGGTTGCTAATAAATTGTGTGCTTTTAGGGTATTCTTCTAAAAACTTTACTTCTACCCATCCATCGTGAGAAATCCCTGTTTTAATCTCTATCGGAGTGAATTTCCATATGTTTTTACCATTTTCTACTACTTCTTCAGAAGAAAAGGTATATTTTTTCCCATTTTCTTCTACAACAGCTTCCTCTGGAAGTGCATATACCATGGTTTCTTCCGTATGAATTTTTCCATTTACATACATTCCTGGAATCAAATTTTCATCTGTATAATCAATCTCTGCATGTACATGAATAGCTTTTGGAGCAGTTTCAAATTGCTTTCCTATAGAATAAATTTTTGCCTTTAATGTTTTATTCAGAATAGATTGTACTTGTACATCAATTTCCTGTCCTTCTTTCAGTTTAAAAACATCTTTTTCAAAAACCATTAAATCTGCATGAACATGATCGTTATCTACTATCATAAACATTTTATCCTGCGGATTTACATACTGACCAATATTAACGGTTACCTTTTCTACAAAACCTTTTATGGGACTCACAACGGCTACTTCTTCCACTATGTTTCCGTTGCGAATTTTAGCTGGACTAATATTTAAATGTCTCAATTGAGACTCGTACCCTTTAACAAGTCCTTTTATAGAAGTAACTTCCGAATTTGATTTTTGATACGCCTTCCCAGAACCTACTTTGGCTTCGTATAATCTTTTCTGCCGCTCATTTTCTTGTTCCAAAAAGACCATATCGCTATACGCTTTTATATAATTTGTCTGTAAAGTAATTAAATCTGGATGCGAAATAGTCCCTAATACTTGTCCCTTTTTAACTTCATCTCCTTCTATAACTTTAATATCCATTACATTGGCACCAATAATTGCGGTTACCGTTGCCTCGTATTGTGGCGGAACTTCTAACTGGCCATTAGCCTCTATAATTCCAGATAAGGCCTTTTTGGATAAAGTATCTACCTGAATTCCTATACTCTTAAACTTTAATTCTGAAAGCTCTAAAGTCCCATTTTCATGCTTTTCCTCCCCTGCTTCTGCTACTTCATTAGCTTTTTTATCTCCGTCTGAAGTCTCTTTTGTTTTGCCTGAACAAGACGCTAATATTCCTACTATTAGCGTTGCAAAAAACATTGTTTTTAATAATTGATTTTTCATGTATTTATTTTTATTTTTTTTATAAACTCCTCTTTATTATATTCTGAAGATTAGTTAATTGTAGTGGATTTTAAATAATATGCCAATTGATATCTACTTGTAAAATAATCCTTAAAGGCAGTCCAAGAATCTACTTCAATCTTAATTGCATCTCGTGTATTTTGTAAGAAAGAAACATAGTCCAACGCACCTTCTTTATACGCTATTATAGCTCCATTTATTTGCTCGTCGGCCAATGGCAAGGCTGTTTCTTTATAATAAAACCATGCATTTTGCCATTTTAAATAATCTTGTAATTGCTGCTGATACTGAGTTTTTAATTCTATTTTTTTCTGAATAAAATTTTCCTGCGCTATTTGCTGTTTAATTTTAGTTTGCTGACTCTCTCCTAATTGTGGACCAAAAAACAATGGAATTTCTAAGCCTACTTGAAATTGATAAAACCCAGATTGCCCCGCTATTTCTTGCTGAGCGTATTGCCCTTGTAACTTAGGAAGAAAAGAAGCTTTAGCATTCCCATTCATTGCATTGGCAACTTCTATTTGCTGTTTTGATACACTTAAAATTGGATGATCTGTTAAAGAATCTACCTTATAATCAAACGGTTTATCCAGTGTATTTACAGAAATCTCGGGAATAGTGTACAACGTATCACTTACCAACCACATATTCAAATATTGAAGAGAACTCAAGTAATTACGGTATGCTTTTTCTTGCTGAATTTTAACTTGACTTGCTTGATTTGAAGTTGCCAAATATTCTAATTTGGAAGTTTCTTCAATTTCATATCTCAACTTTGATGCACTTTCTATACTTGTAAATAAAGAATCTAACCTCTTATAAACATCAAATATTTTTTTTGCTACATACACATCAATCCAAGCTTTACTTACGTCTCGCTCCACTTCTATTTTACTCAGTCCGAGCATATCTTCAGCCAAGATAACTCGTTCCTTTTGAAGTTTTAGCTTAGATGGGATCCCAAAAACGTCTATTCCTTGCTGCTGAATTCCAATTTTATTAAATACTCCATCCGAACTATTTCCCACTTCTTCTTTTCCTGTAAAAACTTGAGTTCTCCCAAAATTCCAAGCAGATTTACGCATTACTTCTTCACTTCTAATAGCGAGTTTAGCTACTTTTAACTTCGGATAATTCTTTAGAGCCATCGCTTGGGCTTCTTCTAAACTAATTTCCTGTAATGGAGCATTCTCATTTGTATCATTTTGGGCTACACCACTAAAACCAATCGTTAAAAAGCCGACAATAAGCAACGTAGTTTTATTAAAATTCAATTTCATCTTCTTTTTATTTTTATTTCTTCCTTCAATCAACGCATATAAAACTGGAAGCACTACCAAAGTCAATAAGGTTGCTGTTAACATTCCGCCAATTACTACAGTTGCAAGTGGTTGTTGTACTTCGGCACCTGCAGAACTCGAAAATGCCATCGGAAGAAAGCCAAAAATATCGGTGGTAGCAGTAAGCATAATCGGTCGAATACGCTCTTTTGTTCCTTTAAAAATTTGCTCATTAATATCTGTAACCCCTTCTTCTTTTAAAGAATTAAAACGATTTATCAATACGAGTCCGTTTAAAACGGCTACTCCAAAAAGCACAATAAAACCAACTCCAGCCGAAATACTAAAAGGCATATCTCGCAACCAAAGTGCTAGTATTCCACCAATTGCTGCTAGTGGGATTGCCATATAAATCATAACAGATTGTGAGAATGATTTCAATGCGAAGTACAATAACACAAAAATTAAAAACAACGCTATTGGAACCACAATGGCTAATCGAGATTTGGCATTTTGCAGATTCTCAAATTCCCCTCCATACGTAATATAATAACCTGGAGGCAACGAAAGTTGTTCATCTAATTGCTGTTGAATATCCTTTACTACAGATTCTACATCACGACCACGTGTGTTTACTCCTACATAAGTTCTTCGGTACGTATTATCACGCGAAATCTGCATCGGCCCTGGCTGATAACTAATATCTGCTACTTCTTTTATTGGAATTTGTGTTCCGTTGGGTAAATCGATAAACAAATTTTGTAGATCGGTTATACTCTTTCTATTTGATGAATCCAAACGAACCACAAGTTCAAACCTTTTTTCTCCTTCAAAAATCTGCCCTGCTACTCCCCCAGCAAAAGCAGTGCTTACATACATGTTTAATTTTTCAATATCCAATCCATATTGTGCCACTTTTTGACGATTGTATCGTACAGTCATTTGTGGTAAGCCAGAAATTCGCTCCGCATTAACATCGCCCACACCAGGAACTGTTTGAATAATCTCTGCCATTTGCTGTACTTTTTTTGAAAGAACATCGAGATCTTCTCCATAAAGTTTCACAGCTACATCTTCTCGAACTCCAGTAATTAACTCATTAAAACGTAATTCTACAGGCTGACTAAAAACTAAATTAACTCCCGCTAAAATATCCAGCTTCTCCTTCATTTTTTCTATAAGTACATCTTTACTTTCCGCTGAAACCCAATTACTTTTATCCTTATCAAGAATAATATACATATCTGCAATATCCATTGGCATCGGGTCCGTAGGAATATCGGCAACTCCTATTCTAGCCACAACGGTTTCTATTTCTGGGAAATTATCTAAAAGAATGTTTTCAATCTTTTTAGAAACAGCAACAGATTCACTTAAACCACTTCCGGGACGAATAAGTGCTTGCATGGCGATATCTCCTTCATCTAACTGCGGAATAAACTCACCTCCCATTCGAGAAAAAACAAATCCGCTAATAATTAATACTACAAATCCGATGCTTAAAACTGCTATTTTAAATTTTAAAGCTAATTGAAGTAACGGAAGGTATGCGGTATGGATAGCGTTAATAATTTTACTGCTGAAATTTTCTAACTTAACTTCAAATCTTCCGAAAGCACTTTTTTTATTTTGAATGGGTTTCATAAACAATGAAGCCATCATCGGGACATAGGTTAAGCAAAGAAAAATAGCTCCAATCATTGCAAAACCAAAGGTATATGCCATTGGTTTAAACATTTTTCCTTCTACTCCTGTTAAAAATAAAATAGGGGTAAATACAATCAGAATAATTATTTGTCCGAAAAAAGCGGAATTCATCATCGTACTTCCTGCGTTATAAGCAAGCGTATCCATTTCTCCTGCTGTAATCATACTTTTCTTGGCTCGTAGTCGCTTCTGAATTTCATGCACAGTTCCTTCAATAATAATAACTGCTCCATCGATAATTATTCCAAAATCAATGGCTCCTAGACTCATTAAATTTGCCCACACATTGAATTGCTTCATCAAAATAAAAGCAAATAATAAGGATAGCGGAATTGTGGTTGCAGTAATAATCCCCCCTCGAAGACTTCCTAATAAAATAACCAATGCAAAAATTACGATAAGTGCCCCTTCTAGTAGGTTTTGTTTTACCGTACTGGTGGTACGCTCTATCAAGGAACTTCGGTCTAAAAAAGGTTTGATTTCTAGGCCCTCAGGAAGCGACTTCTGTACTTCTTTTATACGTTCCTGAACATTTTTTATTACCATATTAGGATTTGCTCCTCGCAACATCATTACCATTCCTCCTACAGCTTCTCTTCCATCTTGAGTAAAGGCTCCATAACGTGTCTGACTTCCATATTGAACTTTTTCGGCTACATTTTTTATCAAAACTGGAATTCCATTTTCAGTTTTTATAACAATTTGTTCAATATCTTCTAGAGATCGAATCAATCCCTCTCCACGAATAAAATTTGCCATTTTATTCTTTTCTATATAAGCGCCACCCGTATTTACATTGTTTTTCTCAAGGGCTTCAAAAACTTCAGCAATAGAAACATTTGCTGCATTTAATTTATTAGGGTTGATAGATATCTCATATTGCTTTACATTTCCTCCAAAGGCATTTACTTCTACAACACCCTCGGTGAGTGCTAATTGGCGTTTTACAATCCAATCTTGAATAGTTCGTAAATCGGTAGGAGAATACTTATCTTCAAATCCTTCTTTCGGACTAATAGTATATTGGTATATTTCTCCAAGTCCTGTAGTAATAGGTCCCATGGTTGGGCTTCCAAATTTTTCTGGAATTTCAGCTTTTACTTCATTCAGCTTTTCTTGGACTAATTGCCTAGGCAGATAGGTTCCTTTTTCGTCTTTAAAAACAATTGTCACCACCGAAAGTCCGAATCGAGAAATCGAACGAATTTCTTCTACTCCAGGTAAATTAGCCATTGCCAGCTCTACAGGATAGGTTACAAACTGCTCAATATCTTCGGTAGCCAAATTTTGAGAAACCGTAATTACTTGTACTTGGTTATTGGTTATATCGGGAACCGAACCTAAATTAATAGTACTCATAGACCAAATTCCTACGCCTATAAGTGCCAACATTAATAGTCCGATTATAAACTTACCCGTTGTGCATTTAGGCAATATTGATTTTTAGGTTATTGATATTTCTGTTGAATTCAAATATGTTTATATATTGAATGACCGTCATAGCCGTAATCTTAGATAATATTCTGTTTTTGAATCCCTCAAAAGATTTAGCA
>NZ_JBSXNL010000063.1:0-53872 GCF_056857615.1 Galbibacter sp. L-19 | reverse complement strand
TGCTAAATCTTTTGAGGGATTCAAAAACAGAATATTATCTAAGATTACGGCTATGACGGTCATTCAATATATAAACATATTTGAATTCAACAGAAATATCAATAACCTAAAAATCAATATTGCCTAAATGCACAACGGGTTACTAAAGTAATTACCTTCACAAAAGGAATAGTTATAAATTCTGTATTTTTACGCTCGTATTATGAAAAAAGAAAAGCAAAAAATTTTATTAGTTGAAGACGACCCTAAGGTGTGTTCCTTTATAAATAAGGGGCTTACCGAAGAAGGTTTTGAAGTTTCCATAGCTTTAAATGGAAGTGAAGGGTTTAGGTTAGCTACTTCTTCTGAGTTTGATTTGCTAATTCTTGATATTATGCTTCCTGAGATGAACGGAATGGACATCTGTAAGGAGATTAGAAAAAATAACGCCAGTATTCCAATTATATTTTTAACGGCTCTTGGAAGTCCAGAAAACATAGCATTAGGACTAAATACTGGAGCCGACGATTATTTAGTAAAGCCGTTTAAGTTTATTGAATTAACCGCTAGAATAAATAGTTTGTTAAGAAGGTCTTCCAATAACAAATCGTTGGTTAACCAAGCGTCTAATATTTATACGTTTGAAACAATTGTTGTAAACGATGCTGCCAAAACAGTTCAAAGAGACAGTCATAAAATTAATTTAACTTCTACAGAATATAAGCTTTTGTTAGCTTTTATAAAGTCGCCTGGAATTGTACTTTCTAGAAATGAGCTTTTAGATAATGTTTGGGGAGTAAATTTTGATATTGGGACAAATGTAGTAGATGTGTATGTAAATTATTTACGGAAAAAGCTAGAGAAATATAACGGAGAACGTCTTATCCATACTGTAATTGGGATGGGATATATTTTAAGAGTAAACGATGAAGACACAAAATAGAATAATCATATTTTTAACCTCCGTTTTCTTTGCTTATATTTTAATATTTAGTGGTGTAATATATTATTCTATAAGTAGTTATGCGTATACGGATTTCTATAAAAGACTGGAGATTAGAGCCATTACCATGGCAAAAATTCAATTAGAAAACAATCAAGATATTGATGTTGTTAAAGAGATTCGCCAAGATTTTTTAGAAAAACTTCCAGATGAAAAAATAACGCTTATAGATCTTGATGAAATAGCCGATTCTGAGGTTTTATTAAATAAAGCAAATATTCCACAGGAGTTTATACAGCAAATTATAGAAGAAGAAAGAGTATTTTACAAGCAAAATAATACCTTTTATTCAGGAATAAAATATGAAAATTATATAGTAGTTGTTTCTGCACAAAATTATTATGCAGAACACCACATGGTCCATTTAAGAAACCTTCTGTTTTTCTCTCTGCTTATTTCAGTTTTAATAATAGTATTTATTGCGTATTTTTTTTCTCGAACGGTAATGCAACCTATAAGTAAGATTATTAAAGGAGTGAAGAAAATTGGGACAGAAAGTCTTAATTATCGTTTAGAGGAGTCTCAAAGTAATGAAGAAATGAAAAGTTTGGCTACCACTTTTAACGATATGCTTAACCGATTGGAAACTTCTTTTGAAACACAGAAAAATTTTATTAGTAATGCTTCTCATGAGCTTAATACTCCGCTAACTTCAATTATTGGGGAAGCAGAAGTTACGTTGTCTAAAGACAGAAGTTCTGAAGAATATAAACAATCGTTAATTACAATTTTAGAGGAAGCTGAAAAACTGAATAAAAAAACTAAAGCATTGTTGTTTCTTGCACAAACGGGTTACAATAAAGGAAAAATAAATCAAGACAGCATTATCCGAATGGATGAGTTAGTTATTGATGTTAAAACTACGGTTGAAAAAATTTATCCTGAAGCTAATATTTATCTGGACTTTAATTTGTTACCCGAAAATCCTTATCATTTAAAAGTAAAAGGAAATGAGCAATTATTACATCTGGCTGTTTCTAATATTGTAATGAATGCATGCAAATATTCCAATAATGCCAAGGTGGATATTATTCTAGCTGCCTCTGATGTAAATGTGATTTTAATTATTAAAGACTTAGGAGTTGGAATTCCAGAAAAAGAGTTAGGCTATATTTACGATCCATTTTTTAGAGCTTCAAATACTGAAGATTACTCAGGTTACGGAATTGGATTGCCATTAAGTAGGAATGTTATTAAACTTCATAGAGGAGAGCTCATTGTTAGCTCTAAAGAAAATGAAGGAACAACAGTAGAGATTTTACTTCCTCACAAATAATTAATTCTCTCGCAAGCTATTCGCTAAGATTAGACAGATTTTACAACAGTAGAATCTTAATTAATGATAACATAGCGGCTTATAAAATTTATCTATCAACTGTCTCGAGGCAAGCCTACAAGGAATGCAAAGGAAAATAATTTAATCCATTTCGACGTAGAGCCCTTCGGTAAACTCAAGATAGGCTATAGGGATTAAAACCCTCAATGAGGGATTTGAAAATTCTAATGGAATTCTAATGTGGTCTTAATTCCATTCTTATAATGTAAACATAGTTTTGTTTTTAAGTAAAAAAAACAAACTATGAAGAAGATATTAGTTCCTACAGATTTTACAATTCAGTCTTTATCACTATTAAAAAAAGTAATTAGCAGTCAGACAGAAAAAATCAATATTGTACTTATTTACAGCGCTCCAATTTCTAGCTCTATTACAGAACTTTTATTTTTCTCCAAAAAACAACAAATAGAAATGCTTCAAGAGGAAAAATTTAATGAAGCACTTGAAATATTGGGTAATAAACACGCTAGAATAATCAATTCTATTTCTACAGATTTATATCATGGATATACAAAAAATGCTTTTGAAAACTATATAAAAGCAAATAAGATAGACGAAGCATATATTCCCATGGCTGTGAAGAAGCAGAAAGAAAAAAATTTCCTTTTAATAAATACTATTAAGAGGTCAAATTTGATTGTTAATGAAGTAGAAACTCCTTTAGAAATAATCTACCAGACTCAAGGAACTTTTGCGAAATTACTTACGTCATAGCTCTCAAAAAAACAATTATGAAGAATAAAATTGTACTAATATACCTGCTTTCGTTTGTAGTTATTGTAACAACAATTACACTTGTTTTAAGCAAAAGCACTCCTCCAAATATGGAAATAGTTGGGGTTTGGGAAGAAACATCTTGGAAGTATGAAAAATTGCCATTAAAAAACAATAAATATATTGATGAAACTATAAAGAATGATATTACAGAAGGCTTGATTATACATGAAGCGGAAACTTGGGAGTTTTTACCAAATGGGGAAGTTCTTCTCTCTAGTGAAGACAGGAAAAAGAAGTTAGAGTGGACACTCAAAGGAAGGGGACATATTTTAAAACTTAAATATCCCGATTTTAAGAATGAACATTACAATCTTTATAAAATTAATGATAAAGAAATGGAGCTTCACTTCCAATCGGATATTCAAGCAAGGGGAATAGTTAAGCTAACTTTTAAGAAAAAAGAAGAGATAAATTATGCTGAGAAAATTTAATAATAGCAGAACCGTCAAAGATAATATCCAACTAGGATCCTTATCTGCTTTTTCAGCAGGAATGGTTAATGTTACTTCTGTAATTATATTTTTTGCATTTACGTCGAATGTAACTGGGCATTATGCAATTTTTGCTGAAGAGGTGGCCAAGGGGAATTGGAATGGCGCTATCATTGTATTTGCTTGGATCTTTTTATTTTTTATAGGAAACTTTTGCTCCAATCAAGTCATAATAAACTTCAATCATAAAAATTCGTACATCGCACATTCGGTACCGTTATTTCTTGAAATTATATGTCTGTTTGCAGTAGGAACTTATGGGGAGTTTTATTATCAAGAAACCTTATGGGAAACCGAAATTATGGTTGGTTTGATGTTGTTTGCAATGGGATTACAAAATGGACTGACCGCTAGTATTTCTAATTTTTCGGTAAAAACAACGCATATGACAGGACTTACCACCGATGTTGGTATTCTTGCTTCTATGTACACAAAAAAGAAATACCGTAATAATAAAGCGCTAAAAGAGAAAGGAAAAATATTGCTCTCCATAGCCTTAGCATATATTACAGGGGGGATTTTTGCAGGAGTAGTGTATTTAAAAATTCAATTTATGGTATTTTATGTTGCTTGTTTTGCTATTTCTATCATTATAGGCTATGAATATTATAAATTAAAAATAAACAAACTTATGAGGAGTCGTCGTAAACGAGCACTTCCACCAAAATATAAAATTGCCGATTAAGATATTTTATTACCAAAGGTTTCTAAGAATTATTACGATGGTTAGTTAGGTTTTTTAAACCAGTTGTTACATCAATCCGTTTGGCTTTTTTAAATGGATTGATGTTTTTTTTGCTCTAATTTTACTCGATAATCGAAAGTTTAGTTACTTTGATGTAGTTTCCTTCTTCTTTAATAGTATAGAAACATTAATGTCCGAGTAAAAATACAAGTCCGCTCGCTATAAGAAAAAGAACAACGACTAAATATTAACTATCTAAAAACAAGTAATTTAGATAATAAACATTACTAAAATCCTCTTTTCATTCATTTTTACTAATAGCAAGGAGCCTATTTTGAAAACCTCATTTAAGCCTTGATATAAGTGGAGTACAATAAATTCCGTTAACTTTTATCGGACAACAATAGTTATAGAACACTAAAATTTCATTAGAAAATAGTATTTTGGTAGCCAATAACTATGTAATAAACTTACAAGAAAAAGATATAAATTATAATGTAATATTCCGACCTAGTGTTGAAGAATATAAACATGCTTAATGTGAGTAAACTACCTAGCAGGGGTAAACCTACAAGGTAGTTATAAGAAAAGCATTTTGATTCTGAAATAGGTTTTGGAGCATTAAAATCTCGATTATCGAGTAAATTTAAAACCCCATGAAGCTATTCTTTGCCCTATTTTTTTTCTTTATTTCTTTTATTGGATTTTCCCAACAGACTCAATTTATAGATATAAAAAAAGGAGATGTTACGCTAACAATTGATCCTGAATTAAAAAAAGTTTCAGGTTATGTTGTTTATACTTTTGATATTTTAAAAGCTACGGATTCGCTTTTTATTGATGCTAAAAACATGGAAATAGAAGCTGTGTTTTTAAATGATTCTCCTGTTGAATTTACTTATAACAATACAAAACTAAAAGTAAACTATAACTTTAAATCAAATACTTTAAATAGTTTAAAAATAGAATATTATACAAGTCCTAAAAAAGCTTTATACTTTGTGTCTCCTGACGGAAATAATAAAACTCAAGTATGGACGCAAGGGCAAGGAAAATACACTTCTAATTGGCTTCCTAGCTTTGATGATATGAACGAGAAGATAGAATTTGATCTTTCTATTTCAACTCCATCAATATATAAAACTATAGCAAATGGAAAACTTGTAGATAAAATAGAAGAGAAGAATTTAACTACTTGGAAATACGATATGCAATATCCAATGAGTAGTTATTTAGTAGCTTTAGCAGTTGGGAATTACGATTATGAAACGGAGGTTTCTAAAAGTGGAATTCCTATAGAAATGTATTATTATCCAAATAAATCGGATATAGTAGAACCTACTTATAGGCATACAAAGCATATTTTTGACTTTTTAGAAACAGAAATAGGTGTTGCTTATCCGTGGCAGAATTATAAGCAAGTTCCAGTAAAAGATTTTTTATATGCTGGGATGGAAAATACATCGCTTACTATTTTTTCCGATTCACATATGGTAGATTCAATTGGGTTTATTGATAAAAATTACATCAATGTTAATGCACATGAATTGGCGCATCAATGGTTTGGAGATTTAGTAACAGAGGAGAGTAGCACACACCATTGGTTACAAGAAGGTTTTGCTACGTATTATGCGCTTTTGGCTGAAAAGGAGATTTTTGGGGAAGATTATTTTTACGAGCAATTGTATAATTCAGCTAAACAATTAGAGGATTTAAATAAAAATGGAGGTGAAAGTCTGCTCAATCCAAAGGCGAGTAGCCTTACTTTCTATGAGCGGGGTGCTTGGGCTATTTTTGCATTGCGGAATTATATTGGCGATAGAGCGTTTAAAAAATCGATAAAGAAATATTTAAAAGATTATGCTTTTAAAAACGCCAATACTCACAACTTTATCAATATAGCTGCTGCTAAAAGTCAGATTAAATTAGAAGATTTTGTCCAAAAGTGGTTTGTAAATCCTAAATTTCCATTAGAAGATGCAAAACAATTGTTGCTTCAAAATGAAGTCTCTAAAACCCTGTTAACCATAGATGAAATGAATAATGAAGAAGTAATAAAATATGCAGAAGCGCATCCTATTATTTTTTCTTCTCAAGATAAATCTGTTATAGTTACTCATATTCTTAAACGCTTGCTTCCTAATTCCGAAGAGGAGAAGGCTGTTTTTTTAAAGGCTATGCAGTCTAACGTATTAAAAACACGACAAGCGGTAGCACTATATATGAATCCTATTCCGCAAGAATTTAAATCAGAATTCGAAAAATTACTATTAGATAAGAGTTATCTAACCATACAGAATGCTTTGATGAAGTTGTGGGTAAATTTTCCTTTTCCAAAAGATAGAGTTAGATTTCTTGATAAAACGAAAGGAATAACGGGTTTTAGCGATAAAAACATTGAAACATTATGGCTTACATTGGCTTTAATTACAGAAGACTATCAGCAAAATAATAAAAAAGAATATTTTGATATTTTGTTAAGTTACACCAATCCCTCACAACATTTTGAAATCCGTCAACAGGCTTTTCAATATCTTTATCAAATAAAAGGATTTGATGAAATGGCTCTTAGAAATTTAGTTCAAGCTTGCAAGCATCCTGTATGGCAGTTTTCAAAATTTTCAAGAGAATTGTTGAAAGAGTTAATGAGTAATAAAGATTATAGAATTGTCTTAGAAGGAATTGTAACCGATTTACCTTCCGAAGAAAAAGTTTTTCTTGAACAACAGCTACAAGAAAATTAATTATGAAATGGCCATTAACAATTAAAAACCAACCAATATGATGTCAAGAGCATGCATCTTACCATTGAGAAACATAAATATTAACAGATGAAAGCACTTGTAATATCTGGAGGAGGATCAAAGGGGGCGTTTGCTGGCGGAGTTGCTCAATATTTAATAGAGGAATTAAAAGTAGAGTACGATTTATTTTTGGGAACTTCCACAGGGAGTTTGTTGGTAAATCATTTAGCGCTTAATGAAGTAGAAAAGATAAAGGCTATTTATACCTCAGTAAACAACGAAAGCATCTTTAATATTTGTCCGTTTCGAATTAAAAAAAAGTATGGAGTTCAGCAAATTTCGATTCATCATTTAAATGTAATTCGCAATTTTTTAAGAGGAAGTAAAACTTTTGGAGAGAGTTATAATCTTAAAAAACTGATTCGAAATACTTTTACAGAAGAAGAGTTTTTAAAATTAAAACACAGTAAAAAAGAAGTAATAGTAACCGTATCCAATTTATCCTTAAATCAAGTAGAATACAAATCTATTAACGATTTTACGTATGATGATTTTTGCGATTGGGTTTGGATTTCCAGTAATTACACACCTTTTATGAGTTTAGTGAGAAAAGAAGGCTGTGAATATGCAGATGGAGGTATTGGCACTATGGTTCCTATTGAAGAAGCAATTAGGAGAGGGGCTACAGAAATTGATGCTATTATCCTTCAAACGGAAGTAACACAATTAAATCGTTTGCCTTCTAGAAATCCATTTTCATTACTTACCACTATGTTTAGTTTTATGTTGGATAGAATTGAACATCAAAACATTAGAATTGGGAAGTTTGTAGCGTCTAATAATGATGTTATTATAAATTTTTATTATACACCAACTGTATTAACTACAAATTCCTTAATTTTCAACAAAGAAAAAATGACAAGATGGTGGCAAAGTGGTTTTGATTTTGCTAAATTTAAAAACAAAGAAACGAGTCAGTTATAAGCTACTATAAAAAATCAATATAAAAGTATGCGAGCATTAGTTATAAGTGGAGGGGGAAGTAAAGGAGCATTTGCCGGTGGTGTTGCAGAGCATCTTATGAAAAAGGAAAAAAGAGATTACGATCTTTATTTAGGAACCTCTACCGGAAGCTTATTGATTCCACATTTGGCAAATAATGATATCGAAAAAATCTACGAAGTTTATACTACCGTTACTCAGCGTAAAATTTTCAGTAACAATCCGTTTGTAACTCGTAAAAAAGGAGATGAAGAATATGTAGCTATTAATTACTTAAACGTAATGTGGCAACTTATAAAGCGTAAGCGTACATTTGGGGAAAGTAAAAACTTACGTAAGCACATCAAAAAACATTTTTCTGAAAACGATTATAATTTACTCAAAGAGAAAGGGAAAAATGTAGTGGTAACGGTTTCTAATTTATCTATGAATCGAGTAGAATATAAGTCGATTATGGATTATGAATATGAAGATTTTTGTGATTGGATTTGGCTTTCTTGTAATTATGTTCCGTTTATGTCGCTTGCTAAAAAAAATGGTTTTGAGTATGCTGATGGCGGATTAGGGTGTGTAATTCCAATTCGCGAAGCTATTAAAATGGGCGCTACGGAAGTTGATGCCATTATTTTAGAAACTGAAAACATGGAGCACAAAAAAGTGTTAGGTAAGAATCCATTTTCTTTAATGGTAAATTTATATAGTTTTGTATTAGACCAACTAGAATCTCATGATGTGGTTGAAGGAAAACTAGCAGCTATCAATAAAAATGTGAAGCTAAACACTTATTTTACTCCTACAAGATTAACAGAAAACTCCCTGTATTTTAATAAGGAATTAATGGCGCAATGGTGGGAACAAGGAAAAGAATATGCAGAAGAGCGCGTAAAAATTCAAAAAGATGCTAAAAGAGTAACTATGGCAGGCTAATTTTTTAGACACTTTTACTTTTAAATCTCTATTAAATATAATTGAGAACCATACAAACCATTCCTTATACTATTTTCATAACCATTTTAATATCTGCACGTTTGTATGGAGTATTTGGTTCTAATGGCACTTCTTTAAAACCATATTTACGATAGAGGTGAATAGCATTTTCAAGCTTTCTGCTAGAGTAGAGGAGTACCTCCTTAAAACCTTTGTCTTTGGCAGTATCTATGCTAAACTGTAATAAATGCTGACCTATTTTTTTACCACGGTATTCTGGAGAAACAGCCATTTTTGTTAATTCAAAAATTCCATTTTCAACTTTTAAAAAAGCAAAGCACCCTACTATTTCAGTATCTATTTTAGCAAAATATATAAATCCTCCTTCATCTATAATATTCTCTTTACAATTAGATAATACTTCTTTATCATGAGGTTCTACAATAAAGAATTTCTCAAGCCATTCTACATTTAAATCTCTAAATGCAGTAGCATATTCCATTTTAAATGGTACAATTTCTATGTTCATATATTTCAATCCCTCATTGAGGGTTTTCTTCTCCAGAGCCTGTTCTGAGTTTCCCGAAGGGCTCTACGTCGAAATGGATTAAATTATTTTCTATTAAATACCTCGTAGGCTTACCTCGAGGGAGTTTATTTAATGTAGAAGCATTAGTGTAGCACTAATGATCTAATATGTATTTTAATTGTGTAATTACTTAATAAAGATTTACTTTCTTATAAAATCGGAAACTAGATAAGCTATTGCTTTACCAACTAAGTTTTTTTCTCGTTCGTTTTCCATAATCGGAGCAGCTTCACAAATATGGAGATAAGAAATGTTTTTTGCCTTTTTACTTTTAAATATAATTTCTCTCACAGTATTAAGAGGTAATCCTGAGCTTGTAATGGCACTACTAGGCATTCCTTCTATGGAATCCATATCTATTTCTAGTCCAAATTTAGAAGGTTTTACAAAATCAATCGCTTCTTTTATTTCAAAATCAAAGCCTTTTTCACAACGCACATACAGTTCTTCAAAAGTATTGTATTTAATTCGAGACTCCTTCTCTAGGGTTTTAAATACTTTTTTTGAAGTATAGTTTTCATGAAGCCCAAAGATAAAGTAATTTTCTAAAAATCCTTCATGAAAAGCATAGGAGAATCCGTTTCCGCTATGTCGACCTTCACGTTTTCTAAAATCGGTGTGTGCATCTATATTAAGGCAATTTATAGCATTTCCATAAGCCAATGAAGCGCCTTTTAATATTCCGTAGGCATTATTATGTCCGCCGCCAATAACAATAGGTTTCTTTCCGCTAGTAACAATTTTATGGATTATATTAGTCACTTCCGTATCTATAAGAGCGGTGATATTACGAGCTTCTTCAATTTGTTCCTCTCCTGAAAGGGCATCAATTTTTTTTAATTCAGAAGAAAAATCTAAATGCCCTAATAATAAAACTTTATTACCTTTTGTGTATTGGTTATTTTGAATATTTAAAATATATGGCAATGCTGCTTCCCAAGCATTTCTTGTTCCAGGCTTTCCTAAATTTGCTATTACCCCAATATCTTCGGGAATTCCCATTAAAACATATTTAGTTTCTGAAGCTGATAATTGAGAAACAAGGGAATCGTTCTCATGTAATAATTCTATATGTTCCCCTAATTTTTGCTCTCCTTTTCTAGGAGCAATTAAAGGGGTGATTTTTTTTAAATCGTAACTAACCAAATTTGAAGACATACTGTATATTTATTATAAAGCTGTAAACGCTTTTATCAAAAGATAATCTATGAACTCGTTGAAATTTTCAGGAAATAGAAAAAGTTTAAATGAGTTCTATATGTAAATGTTAAAAAAAAACTGATATGATACAATAAAATAGTTTTAAAAAATCTATTTTTAACTTTTAAACGTATATAATTCGTAAGGCATAGAAAAGAATGACTATTTTGCCGTACCAAATTTTTAAATAAACAACTTATGACAGAAACAAAATCCAATAATGGTTTAAAAGTAATAGCAGGACTACTTGCTGCTGCTTTGATAGGAACTCTTATTTATACAGCAAGCCTGTATAACAGTAAAAAAGAGACTACTAACAAGCTTAACAAAGAAAAAAATCTTGTTATTGAAGATTTGAATAATTTGAAATCTGATTATGATAGGGCTATTTCTGAAAGTGAATCAGCAAATGCTGAATTGGTAGAAGCACGAAATAAAATTGCAACCTATATAGATTCTGTACAGCAAATGAAAGCAGACATTAGTTCGCTTTCTAGATATAGAAGACAAGTACAACAACTTACCAAAGAGCGTGAATTTTTGTTAACTCAAAACGATTCTTTAAGAGCTTCAAATACGTTGTTGGCTATGCAAAGAGATAGTACAAAAACTGCTTTACAGGAACAATCTATGTTTACAGATTCTTTAATTATGCAAAACACTCAGCTTTCTAAAGTTGTAGAAACAGGAGCTGCTTTAGGGTTGGCTAAGTTTTCTGCGGAAGCTGTTAAAGAGCGTAATAGTGGTAAAATTGTTTCTGTAAACAATAATAGAAGAGCAGACAAATTAAAAATTTGTTACACAGTTGGAGCTAATAAAATTACAAAACCTGGAGCTAAACAATTCTATATTCAAGTAACAGATCCATCTGGAACAATTATGGGAGAGCGTGCTGTAGCTGCAAAAGAAGGTACAGAAACATCAGAACCTATAAGTATAACTTACAGTAAAGCTTCTAGTTTTTACTATGAAAACACTGTTTTAGATGTATGTGACTTTATTAATAAAGAAGGAGAAGATTTTGCTGAAGGAAAATACAGTGTTGTGGTTTACGACCAGAATTTAAAAGAATTAGGGTCGACACAATTTGACTTAAAATAAACTTACTAGATATGTAAATGTCGAGTAAAAAAACTCAACTAACCAATTAATTTAAGAAAGCATCGGGATATCTCTCGATGCTTTTTTTATGTTAGTTGTTCAAGAATTTCGGTAACAATCTCTTCTGGAGTATCTGCTATATTTACAGTTATTGCATGTTTTGGAGGCTGTAAAGTCTCAAATTGGGATTTTAGTAGGGCTATAGGCATAAAATGAGAAACTCTGCCTGCAAGTCTTTCTTCAATTAACTTGAAGTCGCCTAACAAATAAATAAACTCTGTGCTTTTTTCAATATCTTTTCTGAGAATTTTTCGATAAGAACCTTTTAAAGCAGAACAAGCAATAATACAGCTTGTGTTAGCTTCTATTTGTTCTATACAGAATTCGTTTATCTTTTCTAGCCATCCCAATCTGTCATCATCATTTAGAGGATGTCCAGCTTTCATTTTTTTGATATTTTCTTCAGGATGAAAATCATCTCCATCATAAAAAGGAATTCCTGTTTTTTCTGAAAGTAATTCCCCAATGGTAGTCTTTCCAGACCCAGAAACTCCCATAACAATTATGGCCTTAGGTTTTGGTAACATATTATATATATATGACACAAGATATAATTTTATTTGAAAAGAAACATTTTTGAGCATCGTAAAATTTGATATTCTTGATAAGAATACCTTCTTGTAAAATGGTAATTTTGGATAATGAAAAACTCAAAGAAATTACCTCTTGTTATTTTAATCGGAATTTTAGGTGTAGTGTTGTTTTCGGCCAAAGCTGTAATGGTTAAATTAGCGTATCAGTATAATGTAAGCGCAGTAAATTTATTGATGTTTAGAATGCTCTTTGCATTACCTTTTTATATTGCTGTGCTTCTTTTTACAAAAAAGGAATCTGAAAAACTCCCAAGGAAAAACTATGTATGGTTAATTGTATTTGGTTTTATAGGATATTATTTGGCGAGTTATTTTGATTTTGTAGGACTTCAATATATAAAAGCGAGTATAGAGAGAATTATTCTATTTATTTATCCTACCATAGTTCTATTGCTCTCTAGTATCTTTCTAAAGCGTCCTATTAGTAGGGTGCAGGTGTTTGCCATATCAATAACTTATATAGGAATTATTATTGCTTTCTGGGACGAAATAAGTGTGGATGGAGCACAATTTCTCTTGGGTGCAGGATTTATTTTCTTAAGCGCCATAACTTATGCATCATACTTGGTGGGAAGCGATTGGTTAATTCCAAAGTTTGGAGTGGTTAGGTTTACATCTTATGCTATGATTGTATCTTGTGTAAGCGTAATACTACATTATAGCCTCTTTGAGCATACATCCTTACTTGGATACCATCCAAATGTATATTGGTTAGGGCTAGCAATGGCTTTTTTCTCCACTGTAATTCCTTCTTATTTGGTGTCCTATTGTATTAAAGAGATTGGGGCTTCAAATTTTTCAATTTTAGCAGGATTAGGTCCCATATCAACTATTATTTTAGCATCTATTTTTTTAGGAGAACGTTTAACGTTACTTCAATTTGGAGGTGCAATTTTGGTAATTGTAGGAATAATTGTAGTGTCTTTAAATAAATCAACTTACAAAAAATCAGGTTCTTAACAATTTTCAGCAAAAGCTTGTTAATTACTTTACTGATGCAGGGTTTCATTTTAAGTCGCTATACATTATATTAGCAACAAAACCCATCTCTAATATTTTATGTCGGAAATTACTAAGTATACAGAAGACAATATACGTTCGTTAGACTGGAAGGAGCATATCCGCATGCGTCCTGGTATGTATATTGGGAAATTAGGCGATGGTTCTTCTGCAGACGACGGAATTTATATCCTCATAAAGGAAGTACTCGATAACTGTATCGATGAATTCGTTATGGGTGCAGGAAAAACCATTGAAGTTTCTATTCAGGGAAATAAAGTTATTGTACGCGATTATGGACGAGGGATTCCATTAGGAAAAGTGGTAGATGTTGTATCTAAAATGAATACCGGTGGGAAATACGATTCTAGAGCCTTTAAAAAATCGGTTGGTCTAAACGGAGTTGGTACCAAAGCGGTAAATGCTCTTTCCTCTTCTTTTAGAGTCGAATCAAATCGAGATAACAAATCTAAGGCGGCAGAATTTGAGCAAGGAAACCTTGTAAATGAAGAAGAATTAGACGAAACAAGTAGGCGGAGAGGAACAAAAGTTTCCTTTATCCCAGATGATACCATTTTTAAAAACTACAAATTCAGAAATGAATATGTAGAAAAAATGATTCGAAATTATGTATATCTTAATCCAGGGTTAACCATTATTTTTAATGGAGAAAAGTTTTATTCTGAAAATGGATTAAAAGATTTATTGGAAGATACTACCAATAAAGAAGATATGCTGTATCCAATTATTCATTTGCGTGGGGACGATATCGAAGTAGCAATAACTCACAGTAGAACACAGTATAGCGAAGAATATCACTCTTTTGTAAACGGACAAAATACAACCCAAGGTGGAACGCATTTGGCTGCTTTTAGAGAAGCAATTGTTAAAACATTACGCGATTTCTACGGAAAGAATTATGATGCTTCCGATATTAGAAAATCAGTTATTGCTGCTATTTCTATAAAAGTAATGGAGCCCGTTTTTGAAAGTCAGACAAAAACTAAATTAGGTTCTACAGATATGGGAGGCGATTTGCCAACGGTAAGAACCTATATCAACGATTTTGTAGGAACGCATCTTGATAATTTCTTACATAAGAATGCAGAAGTAGCCGATAAAATTCAGCGAAAAATTCTAGCAGCAGAGAGAGAGCGTAAAGAGCTTTCTGGAATTAGAAAACTAGCTAAAGACAGGGCTAAAAAAGCAAGTTTGCACAATAAAAAGCTTCGCGATTGTAGAGTGCATCTGGGTGATACCAAAAACCAACGTTCTTTAGAAACTACTTTGTTTATAACAGAGGGAGATTCCGCTTCGGGATCCATTACCAAATCTAGAGACGTTAATACACAAGCGGTATTTAGCTTACGTGGAAAGCCCTTGAATACCTACGGAATGACTAAAAAAATTGTGTATGAAAATGAGGAGTTTAATTTATTACAAGCGGCATTAAATATAGAAGAGTCAATGGAAGACCTTCGGTATAATAATATTGTAATAGCAACCGATGCCGATGTAGATGGAATGCACATCCGATTGTTGCTAATTACTTTTTTCTTACAGTTTTTTCCTGAATTGATTAAAGAAGGACATTTGTATATTTTGCAAACTCCTTTGTTTAGAGTTCGTAATAAAAAAGAAACCATCTATTGCTATAGTGAGGATGAAAGAAAAGAGGCAATTGAGAAGTTAACTGGGAAACCAGAAATAACTCGATTTAAAGGTTTGGGAGAAATTTCACCAGATGAGTTTCAACATTTCATTGGAGATGATATTCGTTTAGACCCAGTAATGCTTGATAAATCGATGTCGATTGAAAGTTTATTAGAATTTTACATGGGGAAAAACACTCCCGATCGTCAAAAATTCATTATAAATAACCTTCGAGTAGAACTTGATGTAATAGAAGAATAATAGTTAAAAATTAGCTATTTAAAATAATACCCTACTAACCTTTTATGGAAGAGAATACAGAATTAAATCCGGAAGAAAATAACAGTCAAGAAACCATCACTCGTGTTGGCGGAATGTACAAAGATTGGTTTTTGGATTATGCTTCGTATGTAATTTTAGAACGTGCAGTGCCAGCTATTGAAGATGGTTTTAAGCCAGTGCAACGTAGAATTATGCATTCTTTAAAAGAACTAGATGATGGCCGATACAATAAAGTAGCAAACATTGTAGGGCATACCATGCAGTATCACCCGCATGGAGATGCTAGTATTGGAGATGCCATGGTGCAAATTGGTCAAAAAGATTTGCTAATTGATACCCAGGGAAACTGGGGAAATATATTAACGGGAGACAGTGCTGCTGCTTCACGTTATATTGAAGCACGAATTTCTAAATTCGGATTAGAAGTTGTTTACAGTCCGAAAATCACAGAATGGCAACTTAGTTATGACGGCAGGAAGAAGGAACCGATTAATCTTCCTGTAAAATTTCCCTTACTGTTAGCTCAGGGAGCAGAGGGAATTGCTGTAGGATTATCAACAAAAGTATTACCGCATAACTTTATAGAGCTTATAGATGCTTCTATAAAACACCTAAAAGGAAAGAATTTTACGCTATATCCAGATTTTCCAACTGCTGGAATTATGGATATTACCAATTATAATGATGGTTTAAGAGGAGGGAAGATCCGTGTGCGTGCTAGGATTTCTCAATACGATAAAAATACACTGACTATAAGTGAAATTCCTTTTGGAACGAATACTTCTAGTTTGATAGATTCAATTTTAAAAGCAAACGATAAAGGAAAAATCAAAATAAAGAAGATTGAAGATAATACTGCTGCAAATGTTGAGATTTTAGTGCATTTGCCTTCAGGAATTTCTCCAGATAAAACTATTGATGCTCTGTATGCTTTTACAGCTTGCGAATCTTCTATTTCTCCATTGGCTTGTGTTATTGAAGATAATAAACCACTTTTTATAGGAGTCAGTGAAATGTTAAAGCGTTCTACCGATAATACGCTTGATTTACTGAAAAAAGAATTAGAGATTCAACTTCATGAACTGGAAGAGCAGTGGCATTTTGCTTCTTTAGAACGCATCTTTATTGAAAATAGAATTTATCGTGAAATTGAAGAAGAAGAAACTTGGGAAGGTGTAATTAGCGCTATTGACAAAGGACTTCAGCCTCATATAAAACATTTGAAACGTACAATTACTGAAGAAGATATTGTTCGTCTTACTGAGATTCGGATTAAACGTATTTCTAAATTTGATATTGATAAAGCCCAACAAAAAATAGACGCCTTAGAGGGAGATATCGCTACTGTGAAGCATCACTTAGAGCATTTAGTAGATTTTGCTATTGACTATTTTACAAAACTTAAAACTACTTACGGAAAAGGAAGAGAGCGTAAAACCGAGATTCGTATTTTTGACGATATTGAGGCCTCTAAAGTGGTAATTCGGAATACTAAACTTTATCTAAATCGTAAAGAAGGTTTTGTAGGAACATCTCTGAAGAGAGATGAATATGTATGCGATTGTAGTGATATTGATGATATTATCGTTTTTACTGCTACTGGTAAGATGATGGTTACAAAAGTTGACACCAAAACCTTTATTGGAAAAGATATTATTCATGTAGCTGTTTTTAAGAAAAAAGATAAGAGAACTATATATAATCTCATCTATAAAGATGGAAAAGGCGGGGCTACGTATGTAAAACGCTTTTTTGTATCGAGTATTACTAGAGATAAGGAGTACGATCTAACAAACGGAAAACCAGGTTCTTTTGTCCATTATTTCTCTGCAAATCCAAATGGAGAGGCAGAAGTGGTAACTGTTTTCTTACGTCAGGTGGGAAGTATTAAGAAACTTAAATGGGATCTTGATTTTGCCGATATTATGATTAAAGGTCGAGCTTCTAAAGGAAATATTGTAAGTAAATACGCAGTTAAACGTATCGAACTTAAAGAAAAAGGAGTTTCTACTTTAAAACCGCGTAAGATTTGGTTTGATGAAACGGTACAAAGATTAAATGTTGATGGGCGTGGAGAGCTACTCGGAGCTTTTAAAGGGGAAGATAGGTTGCTTATAATTACTCAAGAAGGAATGGTAAAAACAGTTACTCCAGAATTAACTATGCATTTTGAGAGTAATATTATTGTTTTAGAGAAATGGAATCCTAAAAAACCTATTTCTGCAATTTATTTTAATGGAGAGCGAGAGCTTTATTATATTAAAAGGTTTGTTATTGAAACTGAAGGAAAAGAAGAATCTTTTATTCCAGACAATTCAAATTCGCGTTTAGAAATTGTTTCAACCGATTGGAGGCCTGTTGCCGATATTGAATTTACCAAGGAAAGAGGAAAAGACCGAAAACCTAATTTGGAAGTAGATATAGAAGAGTTTATTGCTGTAAAAGGAATAAATGCTATCGGGAATCAGCTTACAAAAGATAAGGTAAATCAAATTAATTTACTAGAACCTTTACCTTTTGACGAACCAGAAGAGCTGCAGCCAGAAGAAATGGAGGTAAATGATGAGGAAGATGTTTCAGAAGAAAATAACTCAAACGCTAAAGATGATGACGGTCCAACGCTTTTTGATTTTGAATAAATAACAGTTAAAGGAGTTATTTAAAAAACGATTTACATTTAAAATAAAAAGCCAACAAACTCAAAATAATATAGAGTTTGTTGGCTTTTTAGATAGTTTCTTTCTGGACTTTGCAACTTTCTACTTTTTCACTTTTTTCTCAATATGAGAATCAACATACCCAAAAATTAAGTTAATTAAAACCACCAAAATACTGAGCACAGCTAATTCTATATAGAGTCCCGTTGCAGCTAAACAGCCAGCAGCGGCACTACACCAAATAGTTGCTGCAGTAGTTAATCCTTTAATTTTATTTTCTTTTTGGAGAATAACACCTGCTCCCAAAAAACCTATTCCAACTACAACCTGACTAAGAACTCGGGTAGCATCAACTCCAAATTGATGCTCATACTGCAAGGAAATTATTACAAAAACAGCAGCGCCAATAGCAACAAGAGTATTGGTTTTAAGTCCGGCGCTTTTTCCTTTATACTCTCGTTCCAAACCTATTAAAAGCCCAGCAATGGTAGCAGCGCTTATTTTTAAAATAAAATCTGTAACCTTTATATTTTCAATAACTGTCTCTATAAACATCATATAACTAAAATTATTAAAAATATTTTTATCTATGTATTTAAGAAAGAAAGTTTTAAAAATAGAAGCGCATAAAAAAGAGTCATATGTATGCTACTAACAGTAAATATGACTCTTTGTGGGATTAAGGATTTATTTTACTTTACTTTTTTCGCAATACCCTTTTGCTTATTTTTTTTATCTCCTACAGCAGCATATTCAAAAGTGTATGAGTTTTTGCTAGTAGTTAATATTTTCATATGAATAGCTTTTGCGTCGTTCCTAGAAGTTGGATTTATTTTTTTTACAATAAACTCACAATCATTAATCCAACGGACAGAGTTGGTGTCAATTTCATTCTCAAAATAATCAATTTCAAGAGTATCATTTCTAATAAATCTACTTGTTTTCTCTTCTCCGTTTATTGTGTAAGTAAATTCAAATTCTCCAGTTTTGAAATCTTCACATTTTTTTTCTTGCTGATAACAAGATGAAAGGAATATTAAGGAGAATAAGGCAAAAATAGAACGCATCATTTAATCTTTATTTTTATACTCTTCAAAGGTACCGTTTTTATAAAAAACTACGATACGAGCAATTTCATTTTTTTGCTCTTTATGCAAAGGAATAGGGAAGTCTTCTATTTTTTCCTGTTTCTCGTTTGTAACTTGATTTGTGTCCTCAGAAGAAAATAAGTCGGAAGTAGAAGAAGTTAAGTTTTTAGAATTTTCTTCTGTAGGTGGAAAACTTCCTTTTCCATTTAACAACCAATATAACTCTACTTCAGGAAAATTCTCAAGAATTCTCATTATAAAATCCAAACTAGGATTGTTCCTTCCTGAAAGTAAATGAGAAATAGAAGAGCGTTGAACACCTACTTTATCAGCAAAAGCAGAAGCCGATAAATCGTAAAAATCCAATACTTTCTCTAGTCGATTAATAAAATCCTCTTTGTTTACCATTGTAAACTAATGTTTAGTACAATTAATAGTTACAAATGTAAACATAACCGTTGACATAAGCAAATATAAGCACTAGGAAGGCTATTTATTTAATGTTAAACTTCATGTAATAGAGTTTAAATATCTGAAAATAAATAATTTATATTTCTAATTAATAATATATTGAGTAAATGTCTTTATTATGGTTACAGATGTAACTATTCCTATTTATGGCGCATTAAAGTTTGTTTACAAATGTGTATCATTTCAATTTACATTCGTAAACAATTATAATTTTACATTTGTAAACCTTAAATAACAATATGGATTTAATAGAAGACTTTACATCAAATTATACAGCATATATCAATCAAAAAATTAGAGGTCGGTATGTAACTCATAAAATGATTTCTCCTTTATTAGAAGATTATTCAGAAAAGTTTAATGTTGAACAAATAGGTGTTTCAGTATTAAACAACCCTATTCATAAATTAACTATTGGGTCTGGAAAAAATAGAATTTTAATATGGTCTCAAATGCATGGAAATGAATCAACAACTACAAAGGCTTTATTTGATTTCCTAAACTATATAGATACCAATATTGATGTTTTAAATTATATCAATGAGAATTTCACGCTTTGTATAATTCCTATTTTAAATCCAGATGGAGCTTTGGCATACACTCGAATAAATGCTAATGAAATTGATTTAAATAGAGATGCTCAAAATCAATCGCAGCCTGAAAGTAGAATTTTAAGAGCTGTTTTCAATGAATTTAAGCCTGATTATTGCTTTAATTTACATGATCAACGGACTATCTTTAGTGCAGGCAACCATAAGAAATCTGCTACAATATCTTTTTTAACGCCTGCTGAGGATGAAGAAAGAAAAGTAACACAGAATAGGAAGAGAAGTATGGAAGTTATTGTAGCGATGAATAAAATGCTTCAGAAATATATTCCAAAACAAGTAGGGAGATACGACGATGGTTTTAATTTGAACTGCGTTGGAGATACATTTCAATCGCTTGGCGTGCCTACTATTTTATTTGAATCTGGTCATTATCCAAACGATTATATGCGTGAAGAAACACGTAAATACATAGCTTATTCTTTAGTAACTGCTCTCCAATACATTAATCTAACTGAGGTTACAGGAAAGAAACATCATGATTATTTCCATATTCCAGAGAATGAAAAGCTCTTTTATGATATAATTTTAAGAAATTTTCCAATTGCTACTAAAGAAGAAACTGAATTTAAGGATGTCGCAATTTTCTTTAAGGAAACGTTAATAAATGATAAAATTGAGTTTAAGCCGAGTATTGAACATATCGAGAAGCACCTTCATTACTATGGCCATAAAGAATTAGATATGAGGAATGTGGGAGTTGATCCTGTGCCTATACATGAATTAAATAATAGTTATTTAACAGATTTGCTAAGAAAAATTTAATAAAATCAGGAAATCATTAAAAAAATAATCGGCAAACGATTATGAATAATTCAATTTTTTTTATTTTTTTTGCATATTCTTTAAAGATAATAAAAAACTATGGCGAAATTTAAATTAGACGAGGTAGATCATCAAATTCTAGATATGTTGATTGATAACACCCGAACTCCTTTTACTGATATAGCAAAGAAATTGCTTATTTCAGCGGGGACTGTTCACGTTAGAGTTAAAAAAATGGAAGATGCAGGTATTATTAAAGGCTCTTCTTTAACTCTAGATTACGTAAAACTAGGGTATTCATTTATCGCATATGTTGGAATTTTCTTAGAAAAAACGCATCAAACAAAGTTTGTTTTAGAGCGATTAAATCAGATTCCGTATATAACAGTAGCGCATATTACTACTGGAAAATTCAATATCTTCTGTAAGATTCGTGCTAAAGATACTAAGCATGCAAAAGATATAATTTTTAAAGTAGATGATATTGATGGAGTTTCTAGAACAGAAACTATGATTTCTCTAGAAGAAAGTATTAACGATAAACGTCGATTAATGCATACAATTTTTAACGATTTATAAGATTTCTGTTTTATAACAATAAACTAACCCTCTTAAGCCTTTGTTTTGAGAGGGTTTTTTGTATTTTTACGTAAAACAGAAAATTTTTATGCTAAGAAAACCAAAGATTGACCGATTTAATGAAAGTGTTTTATCAAGATATCAAATCTACAACAGTATTTTTATCACTTTACCATTTGATGAAATAAGTAATACTGGAGTATTATTACCGCTATTTTCTGAAATTTGTGAAAAGGGTTATGAAGAAAATAAAAACCCTACAGAGATAGTTGGTAATTTTTTTAAAAAATATTACGAAAAACCAACCGATACCGAAAAATTTGATCTTCTTTTTAGATTTATTCAATATATAGAAAGGCAAGTTGTGCTTTTTGATGCTATTGAAGATGCTACCTTTCCGGTTGTAAATAATATGGACGGAAGAGGTACGCTTCGGAACATAAAAGAAGAAGCGGAGGCTAAAAACAAAATGCCAGAGCTTAAAGCTTATTTAGAGCATTTTAAAGTGCGACCAGTATTAACAGCGCATCCTACGCAGTTTTACCCAGGTTCTGTATTAGGTATTATAACCGATTTAGCTACCGCAATTAGAGATAACAATTTAAATCTTATTAAAAAGTTACTCGCGCAATTAGGAAAAACTCCTTTCTTTAAAAAAGAAAAGCCTACACCTTTTGATGAGGCTGTGAGTTTGATTTGGTATTTGGAAAATGTGTTCTACCAATCTGCTAGTCAGATTTTTGATTATATCCAAGATAATATTTTTGGAGAAGAGGAATTAAACAACCAAGTATTAAATTTAGGTTTTTGGCCTGGAGGAGATAGGGATGGAAATCCTTTTGTAACTACAGAAATTACTTTAAAAGTAGCTGATAGACTTCGTAGTACAATTCTTAAAAATTATTATCGTGATGTAAGAAGGTTACGTCGTAGAATTACCTTTAAATTTGTAGATAAGCTTATTACTGATTTAGAGTCTAAGCTTTATGAAAACATATTTCTACAAAGTGGGAGAACTACCATTACTGCAGAAGAGACTATGAGTACTCTTTTAGAGATAAGAGAGATTCTGGAAACTAAACATCAGTCGTTATTTGTTGATGAAATAAATGATTTAATTAATAAAATGAAGCTATTCGGCTTTCATTTTGCAACCTTAGATATTCGTCAAGATTCAAGAGTACACCACAACGTATTATCAAATATTGTTGAGGAGTCTTTAGAAATGGGACTTGATATTTTTCCGAAGAATTACAATAAATTATCCGAAGAAAAACAAATCAATGCGCTTAGTAAAATTGTAGGAAAAGTTAATCCTAGTTTGTTTAAACATGAGATGAGTAGAAACACGCTTGAATCTATTTATGCCATGAAAACCATTCAAAGAAATAATGGGGAAATGGGAAGTAATAGATACATTATTAGTAATAATGGTAGTGTGTTAAATGTAATGGAGGCGTTTGCTATGATTCGTATGTGCGATTGGGAGCAGCCAACTACCGATGTTGTACCGTTATTTGAAACTGTTGAGGATTTAGAAGATGCGCATAATGTTATGGAGACGCTTTATAAGAACAAGGCGTATGCAGAACATTTAAAACGTAGAGGGAATAAGCAAACTATTATGCTTGGTTTCTCTGATGGAACAAAAGATGGAGGTTATTTAATGGCTAACTGGGGAATTTACAGAGCTAAAGAAGCCTTATCTGCTATATCTCGTAAATACGGTATTAAAGTTGTCTTTTTTGATGGTAGAGGAGGACCACCAGCACGTGGAGGTGGTAAAACGCATCAGTTTTATGCTTCATTAGGACCTACAATTGAAAATGAAGAAGTTCAGCTTACTATCCAAGGTCAGACTATTAGTTCTAATTTTGGAACTCCAGAATCTTGCCAGTATAACTTAGAGCAATTATTAAGTTCTGGGATTGCAAATAATGTTTTTGCTAATGAAAAAGATAGATTAGGGAAAGAAGATAGGGATACAATGGATAGATTAGCTAAAATTAGCTATAAAGCATATGTAGATTTTAAAAATCATCCTAAATTCTTGCCTTATTTAGAGCGTATGAGTACGCTAAAATATTATGCAAAAACAAATATTGGAAGTAGACCTTCAAAAAGAGGAGGGGGCGATAAATTAGTTTTTTCTGATTTAAGAGCAATTCCTTTTGTAGGAAGTTGGAGTCAGTTAAAACAAAATGTACCAGGATTTTATGGGGTAGGTGTTGCTATCCAAGAGTTTGTAGACAACAATGAATTTGATAAAGTACAATCGCTATACCAAAACTCTACTTTCTTTAGAACTTTGCTAGAAAATAGTATGATGAGTTTAACTAAGTCTTTCTTTAAGCTTACTGCCTATATGCAAGATGATAAAGAGTTTGGAGCTTTTTGGAAGATTATACATGAAGAATATGAAAGAAGTAAGGCTATGCTGCTTAAATTAACAGGATATTCCGAGTTAATGGAAGATACGCGCTCTATGAAAGCTTCAATTCAAGTAAGAGAGAAAATAGTGTTGCCTTTATTAACAATTCAGCAATTTGCTCTTAGACAAATTCAAGAGTTAAATGCTTCTAAAAAAGAGGTAGATCCAGAGCTTATGGAAACTTATGAGCGTATGGTTACTCGCTCTTTATTTGGGAATATAAATGCTGCCAGAAACTCAGCATAAGTATTTAAAAATAGCTAATTTAAAGCTGTTAAGTAATCTTTTGTAGATTATTTAACAGCTTTTTCCTTATATAAAAGATATCTTTAAAATAGCTATTACTCCAATTTAATTTTAAATGAAAATAAAAACTAGCATTAAAATTTTAAAAGATACTTTTTCTAGATGGTTGGACTTAGACCCATTTGCGCAAAGTGCTATTATTGCATACTACACTTTATTTTCTTTACCTTCATTATTATTGATAGTAATTTGGGTGACTAGTATTTTCTTCGGAAGAGAAGCGGTGCAAGGACATATTACTCAGGAGTTCTCAAGTTTAGTAGGGTATGAGCCAGCAAAAGCCATTGAGGGGATGATAAGTAGTGCAAGTATTAATAGCAATTCTGCGGTGAATATGATTATAAGTGGAGGGACATTGATTTTTGGGGCAACAGGAGTTTTTTTTCAATTACAAAAAACACTAAATACTATTTTTGAGGTTAAGGAAGATAATTCTACTTTTAAGAAAATGGTTATAGATAGGCTTATTTCTTTTGGGATGGTAATGGCTATTGGATTTTTATTGATTATCTCTTTAATTGTATCTGCAGGAATTTCAGTGTTTAATAATTACGTTAAAAATTATTATCCAGAAATAGCTTCTCTTATTGTTAGCGGACTTAATTTTTTAGTTTCATTAGTGGTTATAACAATTTTATTTGGAGCTATTTATAGATTTTTACCTCACAAAAGAATTCGTTGGAAAACAGCTTTAATAGGGGCTTCCATAACTACATTATTATTTTTATTAGGGAAAACAGTTATAGGAGTTTACTTTGGGCAAGCAGCGCCTGCATCGGTTTATGGTGGTGCAAGTTCAGTGGTATTAATTTTACTTTGGGTATACTATACGGGACTTATATTTTTTATGGGAGCTGAATTTACAATGGTGTATTCAGAATATAGAATTAATAAAAAAAAGCCTGAAACATCAATAGATGATGTTCAGGCGTAAATTTAATCCCTCATGAACTTATTATAAGAAATTGTCCAACGTCTTTATTAAAAATTAGAAATTTGGACTCAAATTGAATTTTTTGTAAAAAGCATCAAGAACCTCAATTACTTCGTCTTCAGTATCTACTAGCTTAATCAAATCTAAATCTTTTTCACTTATATTGTTATTTGCATTTAGCAAGGTTGTTTTAACCCAGTCCATTAATCCTCCCCAAAAATCGGTTCCAACTAATATAATAGGAAACATTGCTATTTTTTTAGTTTGAATGAGTGTAATAGCCTCAAAAAGCTCGTCTAAAGTTCCAAATCCACCTGGCATAACTACAAATCCTTGAGAATATTTTACAAACATAACTTTACGAACAAAAAAGTAATCAAAATCTAAACTTTTATCACTATCTATGTATGGATTGTCATGTTGCTCAAAGGGGAGTTCTATGTTTAAACCTACAGAGGTTCCACCTGCCAAATGTGCTCCTTTATTACCAGCTTCCATAATTCCAGGGCCACCACCCGTAATTACTCCATAACCAGCCTCTACTATTTTCTTAGCAATATTTTCTGCCAATTGATAATATTTGTGTTCTGGTTTAGTACGAGCAGATCCAAATATAGAAACACAGGGACCTATTTTACTTAATCTCTCATAGCCATTTACAAATTCACTCATGATTTTAAAAATGGCCCATGAATCATTTGTTTTTATCTCATTCCATCCTTTATGATGCTTTTCTTTTCTCATTTTATATTGTGTTTTAATAATCAATAGGTTTATTTACAGTAACTTAAATAGTTTATTTTAATTCTTTCTTTAAGTACTTAGCGGTATGACTTTTTTTATTAGTAACTATTTCTTCTGGAGCTCCAGTGGCAATAACTTTTCCACCACCTTTTCCGCCTTCAGGGCCAATATCTATAATATGATCTACCATTTTAATAACATCTAGATTATGCTCAATTATCAAAACAGTATTTCCTTTGTTAGTTAGTGTATTGAGAACTCCCATCAATACATTAATATCTTCAAAATGTAATCCAGTTGTGGGTTCGTCTAAAATATAAAACGTATTTCCAGTATCTTTTTTAGAAAGTTCTGTAGCCAATTTCACGCGTTGAGCTTCCCCGCCAGAAAGGGTAGTAGACTGCTGTCCTAGTGTAATATAGCCTAACCCTACGTCTTGCAATGTTGCTATTTTACGGTGTATCTTTGGGATGTTTGCAAAAAACTCCACAGCTTCATTAATAGTCATTTCTAAAACATCGGCAATCGACTTTCCTTTATATCTAATTTCTAAGGTCTCTCTATTGAATCGTTTTCCATTACAAGTTTCACATGATACTGTTACATCTGGCAAAAAATTCATTTCAATAACTCTCACTCCGGCACCTTGACAGGTCTCACATCTTCCTCCTTTTACATTAAAGCTAAATCTTCCAGGCTTATAACCGCGAATCATAGCTTCTGGGGTTTGTGTAAATAGTGTTCTAATTTCACTAAAAACACCAGTATACGTAGCAGGGTTGGAGCGAGGGGTTCTCCCTATTGGAGATTGATTAATATCTATTACCTTATCTATATGCTCTAAGCCTTTGATGCTTTTGTAAGGCATGGGGATTTTTACAGCATTAAAAAAGTGTTCATTTAAAATAGGATATAAGGTCTCGTTAATTAATGTAGATTTTCCGCTTCCAGAAACTCCCGTAACTCCAATCATTTTTCCTAAAGGAAACTCAACATTGATGTTCTTTAAATTATTTCCAGAACATCCTTTTAAAACAATAGATTTTCCATTGCCTTTTCTTCGTTTTTCAGGAATTTCAATTTCTTTCTTTCCTGTGATGTAATCTGCTGTAAGGGTATTGTATTTCTTTAATCCTGATGGAGGTCCTTCAGAAATTATTTCACCGCCTAACTTTCCTGCTTTTGGACCGATATCGATAACATGATCTGCACGTTCAATCATATCTTTATCGTGCTCCACCACAATCACAGAATTCCCAATATCTCTTAAAGATTCTAAAGATTTTATGAGTCGGTCGTTATCTCTTTGATGTAATCCAATACTCGGCTCGTCTAAAATATACAAAACACCAACAAGTTGCGAACCTATCTGTGTGGCTAAACGAATTCGTTGTGCTTCCCCACCAGAAAGCGACTTTGAACTTCTGCTTAGCGATAAATAATTAAGACCAACATCTAAAAGAAAATCAATTCTTGCCGTAATCTCTTTAAGAATTTCCTCTCCAATTTTTAACTGCTTTTCTGAAAGTTGCTTTGGTAAATCTTTAAAGAAAGAAGCTAATTCAATCATATCTAAAGCAGATAATTCAGCTATATTTTTTTCATTCACCATAAAATACAACGACTCCCTTCTTAGTCTGCTTCCATCACAAGTAGGGCAATTTACTTTATCCATAAATCCTTTTGCCCAGCGACGGATAGAGGTAGACTGACTCTCTTCAAACTGATTTTTTATAAAGCTAATAATCCCTTCAAAATCAATTTTGTAATCTCTGGTAATTCCTAATGTTTTAGATTCTACAGAGAATTTTTCATTCCCTCCATTAAGAATCATTTCCATTGCTTCGGCAGGGATTTTCTTAATTGGATCTGTGAGTTCAAAATCGTAACGTTGTGCTATAACTTCTAACTGCTTGAAAATCCAAGATTTTTTATATTCTCCTAAGGGAGCAATCCCGCCAGCTTTAATGCTTAAAGCATCATTAGGAATAATTTTTTCAAAGTTTACTTCATATATCTTCCCTAAGCCACTGCAAGTAGGGCACATTCCTTTAGGGGAATTGAATGAAAATGTATTAGGCTCTGGATTAGGGTATGAAATTCCAGAAGTAGGACACATTAAATTTCGACTAAAAAAACGGGCTTCCTCAGTATCATGATCTATTATCATTAACACATCATCTCCATGATACATGGCGGTATTAATACTCTCAGAAAGGCGTTTAGAGGTATTTTCATTATCATCAATTTGCATTCTATCGATGACGGTTTCTATATCATGATTTTTATAACGGTCAACTTTCATTCCTTTGGTGAGGTCTAAAATTTCTCCGTCAACCCGTACTTTTACAAAACCTTGTTTAGAAATCTGCTCGAATAATTCCCTATAATGTCCTTTTCTACTTCTAACTACTGGTGCAAGAATATTGATCCGCTTACCATTATACTCGCTTATAATAAGGTCTTTTATCTGCTCGTCGCTATAACTCACCATTTTTTCACCAGTATTGTAGCTATAAGCATCTGCAGCACGGGCAAATAATAAACGTAAGAAATCGTATATCTCAGTAATAGTCCCAACGGTAGAGCGTGGCGACTTAGAAGTAGTTTTTTGTTCAATAGCGATAACAGGGGAGAGTCCGTCAATTTTATCGACATCGGGACGCTCTAATCCTCCAAGAAATTGACGTGCATATGCTGAAAATGTTTCAATATATCGACGTTGACCTTCGGCATAAATAGTATCAAAAGCTAAGGATGATTTCCCACTTCCTGAAAGTCCGGTTATAACTACCAATTTTTCTCTTGGAATTGTTACATCTATATTTTTAAGGTTATGGACTCTAGCGCCTTTAACCTCTATGTTTTCTTCAAAATTTGTCATATAAAACGCAAAACTACAAAGTTACGATTTTAAGTGTTAAAAGGGAAGAAGATGGAGTTTTGAATTTAATAATTAAGTTATTGGTTTGTCAAGCCGTAAAATTCCTTAAAATAATCCCGTCATTTCGACTGAAATGAGAAATCACACCCACAAAATAACAGAGATTTGATTGTTCTGAGTTTGTCGTATTCATACAGAAAAATCGATTAAGAAAAATTTTCTTATTGATAGCTAGGGTGTTCAATTCAAATTGCTTTCGATAATGAGATGTCTCCCGCTGGTCGACATGACTGCGTTGCTTTAGTCATTTCGACTGAAAAGGAGAAATCGCACCAACAGAATTACAGAGATTTGATTGCTTTGGATTCTGTTATGTTCTTATAGAAAAATCTATAAAGAAAACTTTTCTTATTAACGCTTAAACTGTTCTATCCATGGTGCGTTTGATAATGAGATGTCTCCCGTTGGTCGACATGACTACGGTGCTTTAGTCATTTCGACTGAAAAGAGAAATCACATCAACAAAATAATAGAGATTTGATTGTTCAGAGTTTGTCAATTTTTAGAGGAAAATCTATAAAAAAAGGCTTCCTTATTGATAACTAGGGTGTTCAATTCAAATTGCTTTCGATAATGAGATGTCTCCCGCTGGTCGACATGACTGCGATCTTTTTTCTGTATTAAGGTGCCTTCCTTTGAGCGGCATGAGGTGGAGTTTAATTATACGCTTTTAAATCTCCCATTTCTAATTCTAGAAACAAAAAATCGTGTTTTGAGGGTAGGTAAGTAGTGGTTTCCATTACTTTCCACTCATCCCATGAAGCTTCGAGTCCGCCAATTGGAATAATGCTAACCCACATTTTAAAGCTTTGTGGAAATCCAGCATCCGTTAATTTCCATAAATAGGAATCGCCTGGAGTATCCCCTCCTTGTGTATAGGTTACTAAAAGAGCTCCTTTTCCGTCATCAAGTGTTACAAAACTCCTTTTTGTTCCTTTATCTCTTATCTTAAAAGGAGCTACTAACCAAAAAGAATCGTTATTAAAATACTTTACTGCGGTATCTATTAATTCTTGCTTTGGGTCTGTATGCATTTTAACTCCATCAATATAAACTTCACTTTTACTGTAATTATTCAAGTTAAGTTTAACAAGATAATTATCCCATTTTACATCGGCTAATTTCTTCTCTTTATCCCATTTGTAAAAGTGCTTTCCTGCAAAAGACCATTCAATAAAACGGGTTTTTGTATAATTGGTGTAATTTATAGATTTCAGCATTTTATCGGCTAAAGCTTCCGCTTGCGGGCCTTCCTTTCCTTGCGGTAAAGGTTCGTTGTATACAAAATATACAACCGCAGAAATTGTTATCAGTAATAACAATAGTATTACTAAAAACTTTACTATTTTTTTTATGATTCTCATTTGTATGGTTTTTAAAATCCTATTGCAGTATCGTCTCCTCTTTTGTCTGCACCAGCCTCCAATCTCCCGTCAGGAAGAACTAAAACAGCATCTACAAGTCCAATAATTCTAGCATTAGATTCGTTAATAAAATATCCTAAATCCTTAAGCTCTTTAATAGTTTCTTTATCAAAGCTATTTGGTTCCATCCTAATTTCGTCTGGCAACCATTGATGATGAAAACGTGGTGCATTTACCGCCTCTTGCATTCCCATTTCATATTCTTCCACATTTAAAATAGTTTGCAACACTGAAGTGATAATAGTAGAACCTCCAGGAGTTCCTAAAACCATGAGTAATTTACCATTTTTTTCAACAATAGTAGGAGTCATGCTGCTTAACATTCTCTTTTCTGGCATAATACTGTTTGCTTCTCCACCAATAAGCCCAAACATATTAGGGACTCCTGGTTTGGAGCTAAAATCATCCATTTCATTATTGAAGAAAAAACCTAATTCCTCAGAATACAACTTAGCACCATACGCACCATTTAAGGTAGTGGTTACCGATACTGCATTCCCAAACTGATCCACAATAGAGAAGTGCGTAGTTTGATCGCTTTCAATAATTTCGACATTTCCGTGTGATACCTCTTCAGAAGGAGTAGCTTTTTCATAAGAAAAAGAATTCATTCTATCATTTAAATATGTCGAGCTTGTTATTTCTAATTCAGGGATTTGCGTAAAGTCTGGATCTCCTAAAAAATAAGCTCTATCGGCATAGGCTCGTCTTTCTGCTTCTGTGATTAACTGTATTGCTTTAACCGAGTTATGATTAGAATCTAAACCTTTACTTTCAATCATTTTCATTATTTGAGCCAAGGTAATTCCGCCACTGCTTGGTGGTCCCATAGAAATAACATTTATATTTTTATAAGAAAATTCTACTGGCTTTCTCCAAACAGCTTGATACTTTTCTAAATCTTCTAGAGTAATAACACCTCCATTTTTTTGAAGGAAATCTACTATTTTTTCTGCTACTTCACCTTTATAAAACCCGTCCTTACCTTTTTCCTTTATAACTTCTAATGTTTTTGCTAATTCTATATATTTAATAGAATCTTTAGCAGAAAAATTTTTTGCAAACAATACAGTATCACTACTTATTTTAGTGATTGACTCTTTATAATGTTCCAATCTTCGAGCTTGTTTTTCGGTGACTAAAACACCTTTTTTAGCAAGATCGATAGCTGGTTGAATAAGTTGCTCCATAGGAAGCGAACCAAACTTTTTATGAATTTCAAAAATACCAGCTACGGTTCCAGGTACTCCAACTGCTGTAGCTCCTTCTGTACTTTTTCCTTCAATTACATTTCCTAAAGAATCTAAATACATATTTTTAGTAGCTGTCAAAGGAGCTTTTTCTCTAAAATCAAGAGTTCCTGTAGTACCATCATTAAGTCTGTAAACCATAAATCCGCCGCCACCAATATTTCCTGCAAAAGGGAAAGCTACTGCTAGCGCAAATTTGGTAGCAATCATGGCGTCAAAGGCGTTTCCGCCCTGTTTTAGAATATCCGTTCCTATTTGAGAAGCTTCCACTCGTGCTGAAACTACCATCCCATTTTTTGCAATTAACCCTTTAACTGCTGATTTCCTTTCTTTACACCCTATAATGAGTAAAAAGGAGATGAAGAGTAATTTTTTTATCATATCTAATTATAAAGATTTAAGCTTATGAGCTGAAAACACTCGTAATTCCTCAAAAAAAGAAGTAAATTCAGCTTCAAATTCATCGTAATATTCTTGTAAATCCTGAATAGCAAAATTCATTTTCGATTTATTTTTAGTTCGCCTATTCATTCCATCAAGCACTTTTGAAATACCTTCTAATTTAGCATAATTTAGCAACCAATTATCAGCAATCATATAAGGCATTAATTTTTTTATATTCATAGGAAGAATCTCATAGTGTTCGCCTAATAAATCATAAAAATTATCAACATAAATAGTTAAGGGTATATCAGAATAGCTACTCCAATTTTTAGCTAAAAAATGGTCGTAAAAAATATCTACAATAACCCCGCTATAGTGACTGTAATTTTTATGCAATTTTTTAGTACTTAATCTCACCGTAGGATGCGCATCGGTGTAAGTGTCTATTTCTCGATGTAATAAAATTCCTTTTTTATACCCTTCAGGATACTTTAAATATTGTTTCCCACGAATACTATCGGCCATAAAGTTTCCGATTTTAACCTCAGGGTTTTCTCCTGATAAATAAATGTGTGCTAAAAAGTTCATTTTCTAAATTTACAAATTCAGCGTATATAAAAGCAGTAACGAGTGTAATTTTATAAAAAGTAATCTGTAAGAAATTATTTTAAAATAGAAGACGTATTTGTATAGTATTGAAATATAGTTAATTAAACTTGAAACCCCTATAACTTGTGTTCAGCTTCATTCTAATAACTTAACTTTAATCAACTTAAAACCTTCAAAAAACTTCTATATTTGTTGAAAATCGAAACTTTGACGTTGTTTGTGCCTCAATCAGCGTTTTATATAGAAATAAAAAGCAATAAACTACATGACATTAATAAAATCAATTTCAGGAATCCGTGGTACCATAGGGGGGAGTTCAGGAGAAAATCTAACTCCTTTGGATGCAGTAAAGTTTGCATCTGCTTATGGAACATGGTTAAAATCGCAATCAGATAAAAAAGAACTCACTGTTGTAATTGGAAGAGATGCTCGTATTTCTGGAGAAATGATTCAGAATTTAGTTTCTTCTTCTCTTATTGGATTAGGAATTAATGTGATCGATTTAGGACTTTCTACCACTCCAACTGTAGAAATTGCAGTTCCTTTAGAAAAAGCAGACGGAGGTATTATTTTAACTGCTAGTCATAATCCAAAGCAATGGAATGCATTAAAACTCCTTAATAATAAAGGAGAGTTCTTGAGTGGAGATGATGGAAAAGAAATTTTAGAAATTGCTGAAGCGGAAGATTTTAATTTTGCTGAAGTAGATGATTTAGGGGAGATTATTGTAAACGATTCCTATGTAGACATCCATATTGATGAAGTATTGGATTTACCTTTAGTAGATGCTGAAAAAATTAAAGCAGCTAAATTCAAAGTAGTTGTTGATGGCGTAAATTCTTCTGGAGGAGTTGTTATTCCTAAGTTGTTAAAAGAACTAGGAGTAGAGGTTGTAGAATTATACTGCGAGCCTAATGGGCATTTTCCTCATAATCCAGAACCTTTAAAAGAACACCTTACAGATATTTGTGAGTTGGTTGTAAAAGAAAAAGCCGATTTAGGAATTGTAGTAGATCCAGATGTAGATAGATTGGCATTTATTAGTAATGACGGTGAAATGTTTGGGGAAGAGTATACTTTAGTAGCCTGTGCCGATTATGTGCTTGGAAAAACTAAAGGAAATACTGTTTCCAATATGTCGTCTTCTAGAGCTTTGCGAGATATAACTGAAAAGCACGGTGGAACTTATGAAGCTTCTGCAGTAGGAGAGGTAAATGTTGTTACTTTGATGAAAAATAACAATGCTATTATTGGAGGTGAAGGAAATGGCGGAATTATTTATCCTGAGAGCCATTATGGTCGTGATGCATTGGTAGGAGTAGCTTTGTTTTTAACTCATTTAGCTGAAAAAGGAATTTCTGTAAAAGAATTAAGAGCCAGTTACCCTTCATATTTTATGAGTAAAAAGAAAATAGCATTAACACCAGAATTAGATGTGGATGTTATTTTAGAAACTATGGAAAAAAGATATTCAGAAGAGAATATTACTACCGTTGATGGAGTAAAAATAGATTTTCCAGAAAACTGGGTGCATTTAAGAAAATCGAATACCGAACCTATTATAAGAATTTACACAGAAGCAAAATCACAACAAGAAGCCGATACGCTTGCCGATAAATTTATTGCGGAAATTAGTGATGTAGCAGGATTGTAGGAAAGCCAAGCTATTTTTTTTAAAAATTAAAAGGCTCATAAACTGATTTGTTTATGAGCCTTTTTTATGAACTTATTTATTTTTTTGTTTTTAATTTGTAGAGAAACTCCAGATATTTCCAATTGTAACTCCACCTTTATGATCTTTTACAACTATTTTCCAATAATATTTTGTTTTGGGTTGTAAAGTAGCTAGATAATTATTTTGAGAAGCAGATTCTATTATTAATGGTAGCGCTTCTGGATCAGTACCAAAATACATATCATATAAAATGACATCATTATCAGGGTCTGTTGCCTGCCATTGTATGCTTACAGAACTTTTAGAAATAACAATGTTGTTTGCAGGAGTAATAATTGTTGGTTGATTTGGAACCTGATTAACTTCTGCATCACGTTCTGTAAAAAATCGGGAAGCTTTTGTATAACTACTTTCCGCTTCTTTGCTATCTATTGCTTTTACTCTCCAATAAAAAGTTTTCCCTTTTGGTAAATTATATTTCTTGGATAAGTCTGGTGTTAAATCATTATAATCTGTTTTAGAAAAATCTGAAACATCACTAATTTGTACCTGATAGGTAATTTTATCTCCATCTTTATCGGTTGCTTCTAACCATTTAAAGGTTACATTATTATCAATACAAACTAAATCTTCTGTAGGATAATCTAAATTAGGTAGGGAAGGAGCATTATTTACAGGCTCTGGTGTAGGTTCAGGAACTGGTTCGGGACCATCGTCTGATCCACCGCAAGCAGTTATCAATATTGATATTATTATATATAGGAAATTTAACTTTTTCATTTTTTTACTACTTTTAGGGTTTCTACTTGATCGGAATACACTTTTATAAAATACATTCCGGGGTTTAAAATACTCATATCTATAGTTACTGCATTATTTAAAACAGGATAAGTATTGCCAATAATTACCTTTCCAGAATTATCAATAACCTCTATATGAATATCTTTATTTTTTGATTCCCGTGTAGGCAATGTTATTATAGTCTGATTGATAATTGGGTTTGGATAAATGGAAATTGTTTTATTTGAAATATATTTTTCAATCTTTCCTTCACAAGGAAGACTAGAATATACTTCAACGAGACCTTCTTTTTCAATAATAGCCTCAAACGATCTACTGGAATAAGTGCCAATAGTTCTTCCATTAGAAACAACTCGGAATGGAGATGTTCCTTTTTCGATATAAAATGAAACGCTATTTTTATTGATGGTTTTTTTATTATTAGCGATATCTCCAGTTAATTCTTCAGCCGCTTTTATTTCTATTTCAAAACATTGCTGTGATTCCTCAGATCCTACAATTTTTAAACAAACTAAATACTTACCAGGTATCATATCTTCTACAAAAAGTTCATTTGTAAATTGATATATTTCATCATTTATGGCGGCTTCATAGTTTTGAACTATTATTGGAGTGATTTTTACACTACCATTTCCCTTATTTACACAGGTTTCATTTGTAAATTCTATTTTGTAATTATCTTCATTTACAGAGTATCTTTCATTTGTAATAAAAGTCTTGCCGTTTGATATGTATTCTTCATTATTTATATCAAACTTCAATCTATAAAAATATGTAGTATTCTCTGACAATGCGCTTTTAGGGATGGTAACTTCAACCATATTTCCATCATAATAAAAAGATTCAGATATTGTAGTAATACTATTTCCATATTCAGAAGATAATCCATATTCAAATATTACATTGCTTACATAATTACTTCCTGGATATATATATGCTTTTAATAAAATTGAATGGTCTTCATTTTCTATACTTTCTATTTCAGTAACAGATAAATCTCCTGAATAGTTAAAGGCCTTTATTTCACTATAAACATATTCTTCACCTTGCAAAGCTTTTAATCTATAAAAATAGGTTTGGTTTTTATCCAGTTCACTTATTTCACTATAAACCCAATCACTACTAAACTCCTCATTTAAAGGAATTTCTGAAGGGGTAGCAGCTATGGAATTAGTCATATCTAATGTGGTGCCATATTCAAAAGTAACCTCTTTTAAGTCTTCTTTATACGCATAGACACTAGATTGTAATGTTGCACTATCATCATTATAATAATAGGCATTAAGTTCAAAAATATAATCTGGCTTGGTTTTAATCTCTCTAGTGTTGTAACTAAAAATCTCAATGCCATCTCGAAGAGCTTTAACTTTTACAAAATAGGTTGTGTTTGGTGTTAATTCTGTAAGTTTTGCTTTAACTTGATGTTGGCCTAGCTCAACAGTGCTAAGATCTGCGGGAACGCTATATATTAAAGAATCAGATTTTGTTCCATATATAAACTCAATAGCTGTTAGTTTTTTATTAAAGCTAGTAATTTCAGCTGTTAGTTCTAAAGAAGTATTATCATTTACATAAGAATTACCTATGTAAATTTCATATTCATTTGGAGTAAAAAATGTTCTTATATCACTTTTATATTGAACGCCATTACTTGTTCCTACTAATTGATAATAATAATAAGTGTTTGCTTCTAATCCTTCTAATTCTGCATTTACAGTTTCAGTTTGTAAGGCTTCAACAGTAGTGGTAGAGGCTGGAATTTCATTATCTAAAACTGAATATTCTTTTCCGTATAAAAATTTAATGTCTGTAATCTCATCTGTATTTGAGGTTACATTTCCTTTCATAACAACAGGTTCCTTATCAATATAGTCATGTCGATCTAAAAGAGTAACCTTAACACTATTATAATCAATGCTAGTTTTTCTTATTTGCCCTTTATTTTCTCCAATAAACATGGTGTCTTCAAATAAACTCAGGATAATTTTTTCTGAATAATAATTGTAATTATTATAAATATTCTCCCAAGAATACCCTCCATTTTCAGTTTTGTTAACTTCACCAGAGCTATAAGAATAACCTACATTATTATTATAAAACTTGATTTTGCCACCACTACTATAGTAATTATTGTCATCTATAAGATTCCAATTTTCCCCTCCATCTATTGTTTTATATAAATTGGAATAACCACTTTTAAAATAACCAGTATTTGCATCTACAAAATCGAATGACGAAATTGTTGATTCCCCTTCATATATTGCATTCCATGTAGTTCCTCCATCTGTTGACTTAAATAATCTATTGTTTGAATAATTAGAATCTTCTAATGCATATACGGTTTCAGAATTTATAAATTCTATTTGTTTAAAAGAGATGCTTTCTTGTTTATTCCATGTTTCACCACCATCTGTGGTTTTGTATACTACTTTATTATTCTCTGATGCTCCTCCACTTATTATTCCTATATTTTCATCAATAAAATCAACACTAAATAAGTCATCAAGAAAATTTGTTGTAATACCATTGTCTTTTTTTATCCATGACATACCACCGTCTATGGATTTATAAACAAAATTAGTGGTAATTAAATAGCCTGTAGTTTCACTAAGAAATTTGAAATTTATAACCTCTTGCTCTAAACTACTTTGATATTGCCATGTATCGCCACTATCAATAGTTGTATAAATATCTTTACCCGCTGCAACAAAGGCTGTAGTAGAAGTTAAAAATTGTAGCTGACTAATGGAATTATAAAATGTATACCCTTTCCAGTTTACACCACCGTCTAATGTTTCAAATATTACACCATCCCTTCCAATAACAAAACCATGAGCCTCATCAAAAAAATATAAATCTCGAGGAATAATATTACTTTCTATTTCGGTTATAAACAACCATGATTCTCCACCATCATCTGTTCTATAAATCATTCCATTAGAATCATAGCCATAACCAGTACTTTCATTAATAAAGGATATCGATTCTATATAAACGCTATTATTTACGAGAGTCCAAGAGGTACCACCATCAGTTGTTTTGTATATACCATTACCGTTTGAGACAACACCCGATAAATCATTAAAAAAGTGGATAAAAGCATTAGAATTATAATTATCCATAGCTAATGATTCAGTCCAAGTAGTCCCTCCATCAATTGTTTTATAGACAATACCGTCTCTAAAAACAACGTATCCCGTAAGTGAGTCTATAAAAAATAAATCTTGTATTGAGTTATAGTTATCTGGATTAACACTGTAACTTTCCCAAGTATTACCATTATTTAAAGTTTTATATAAATACCTTTCTCCAGAAATTACAACGGTATTATCATCTACTATATAGACTTTACCAAGATTTTGGCCTGAATTAATATTTATTTTACTCCAATTTACACCCCCGTCAGTTGTTTTTAAAACATACCCATAATCTCCAACAATATAACCTGTAGTGTTTTTAATAGCAATGTCGTTTCCGCTATCAATATTTTGTTTGATATTCCAGGTTTCACCTCCATCATCTGTATGTAATAATTCTTCATTATTTAAAATATAACCATTAGTATCAGAAGAAAAAGTAATTCCTTCTCCATCCAAAATTGTTGGTTTAGGATTTAAAAGTTCCCATGAAGACTGCGCTAGTAGGTAATTTGATGTTAAAAATAAGCTTAGAATGAGTAGTTTTTTTATCATAAGGTTTATTATTAAATAGTATTTCTGCTAATATAGATAAATTACCCTCATGTAGTATATCTTCTCAATAAAATATTTAGTATTAAATAAATAATTTTACATACTAACCTATGCATAGATTAGAAAGTACATTAATTACATATTTATAGGAATTATAAAGAAGAAATAATTCGCAAAATCACAACAAGAAGCCGATACGCTTGCCGATAAATTTATTGCGGAAATTAGTGATGTAGCAGGATTGTAGGAAAGCCAAGTTGTTAAAAATAAAACTTAAAAAACACTTCTTTAGATTTTAGGAATTTAAAGAAGTGTTTTCTTTTAGATATTCTGCTGGGACTTTATTACGGTGCTTAAAACGGTTGTGTGTCCACAAATAATATTCTGGTTTATATCGAATTTCTTTTTCTAACATTTCGGTATACATATCCGTAATTTCGAAATCTGGGTACGCCTTCGGATTGTCTGTAATGTCTACAATAGTGGTTTCATAAAAACCTCTTTTTACTTTTTTTACACAGAAAAATACTATAGCCAAATCAAATTTTTTGGCCAAAGTTTCTGCGGCAGTATGCACAGGGACAACAGTTCCGAAAAAAGGTCTCCAATATCTAGCGTGACTTACTTGCGGAGATTGATCGTTAACAAAACCATATAATGCTAAATGGTTATCGCGATAATTTCTAAGTACGGTTTTTGCAGTTTCAAACATAGAGATTAAGGTTCCACCTTGTCTTTTTCTAGTTTTCTTAATTAATTTATCAAAATATTTATTGGATAACGGAGAATAGATTCCAAATCCGTCATGCTGAATATGTTGCCCTAAAGAAAGTACCCATTCGTAATTTGCATAATGCCCACAAAGTAAAATCACACTTTTATTTTGTTCCGCATATTTATCGAGTAATTCCAAATTATGAAACTTAGCTCTTCTCTTCATTTCTTCTTGAGACATGGTAAGCGATTTTATCATTTCTAAAAATAAATCGCACATATGCTTATAAAACTTTTTTCTTATCAGTAGTAATTCTTCTTCCGATTTCTCTGGAAAACAACGTTTTAAATTAGCTAGTACCATTTTTTTTCTATATCCTATTACATAATATAATAATAAATATACTCCGTCGGATATTTTATAAAAAATGGGGAATGGAAGAATTGAAATCATCCATAATAAAGGGTAAACGAGTAGGTAAATAACTAGTTGCATTCTGTAAGAATTTTAGCAAATATAGCTATATTTGATGCTAAACTTTAATTGTTTTTATGAATTTAAGTATTGCTACTATTGTTATTATCGGAGCTAATGTATTGGCCTCTATTAAAGGCTTTAATGATTTCTCATTTTTTGAACGTTATAAATTCAATATTGGAGCTATAAAACGTGGAGAGCAAATAAGAACCATTACTTCTGGTTTTTTACATGTAGATATTTCTCATTTGCTTTTTAATATGCTTACATTATATTTTTTTGCACCTATTGTAGTTCAATACTTGGGGGATGTAAAATTTCTAATCATTTATTTTATAAGTTTATTGGCAGGGAGTTTGTTATCGCTCAGTTTTCATAAAAACGATTATCATTATAGCGCCGTCGGGGCTAGCGGTGCTGTAACAGGGATTTTATATGCCGCAATTCTTTTGCAGCCAGAAATGCGATTAGCTTTTTTCTTCATTCCAATTCCTATTCCAGCTTATATATTTGGAATCGGTTATTTGTTGTATTCTATTTATGGAATGAAAGCCCGCTTGGGTAATATTGGGCATACTGCCCATTTTGGAGGGGCAATTGGAGGATATGTAATTACACTTCTTTTTATGCCTTCATTACTTACACAAGAAACATTAATGGTTGTACTACTTGCCTTACCTATTATAGTGTTATTTATTTTAGAAAAAACAGGAAAAATATAGTTTGGCATTCTGTTTGTATATAGAATCAAAAGAAATTTAAAATTTAAAAAAACATGAAAAAAATAATTTTATTAGTAACAGCATTTATAGGTATGAATAGTTTACAAGCACAAGAAATAACCCCTTCAATAGCGGTAGTTGGAGAAGGAGTTGTAAGAGTAACTCCTGACCAAGTTTTAATAAAAGTAAGAGTTGAAAGCGAAGGTTCTTCTGCGCAACAAGTAAAAAGTGATAATGATAAAGCAATTGACAAGGTTTTAAAGTACACCAAATCAATGGGAGTTAAAGAAGGGGATGTAAAAACAGAATATGTAAACCTTAATAAAAACTATGATTATCAAACTAAAGAGTATAAATATGTAGCAAATCAGTCGATTTCTATTTTACTGAAAGATTTAAATAAGTATTCTGAATTTACAGAAGGATTATTAAATGCTGGAATTAATAGAATTGATGGTGTTACTTTTAAATCTACGGAAATTGAAACACATAATTCTAAAGCAAGAATGGAAGCAATAAAAGATGCTAAAAAGAAAGCTGAAGAATATGCTAGTGCTTTAGGTCAAAGTGTTGGAAAAGCATTAACTATTTCTGAAACAGGTTCTGTAAGTGCTCCACAGCCAATTTATAGAATGGAGATGATGAAATCTGCAGACAGTAGTGGAGGAGGAGATATGGAAACTATAGCTGTTGGAGAAATGGTAATAGAAGCAAAAGTAAATGTTACTTTTCACTTGAAATAGTTTTTATTTTTCAATATAAAGGAAAGTGTTCAGTTGGCAGTTTTTTTCTTTATAAACTTCTGACTCCCGACTTTTTCAATTTTTTAATCCTTCAATCTTTAAATTAAATCAAAAAGAAAGGCTTTCCAAACGGAAAGCCTTTCTTTTTGATCTTCTACTATTTGTTAATTTAACAAGCTAGCAATTTTTTCATTCAATGCTTCACCACGCAGGTCTTTAGCAATTATCTTTCCGTTTTCATCTAAAATAAATGTAGCAGGAATTGAACGGATGTTGTATTCTTGAGCTATAGGATCTTGCCAAAATTTAAGGTTTGAAATATGAGTCCAAGGTAAGTTATCGTCTTCAATAGCTTTTTTCCAATCTTCTGCTTTTCTATCTAAAGAAACCCCAACAACATTTAATCCTTTGTCGTGATATTCTGCATAAAGCTTTACTAAATTAGGATTTTCAGCTCTACATGGTTTACACCAAGCAGCCCAAAAATCTAGCACAGTAACTTTTCCAAGAGATCCTTTTAAAGAAACTGTTTCTCCGTCTGGAGTAGGCCCAGAAAAATCTGGAGCTACAGCACCAACAGAAAGTTTATTAGCCTTTCCTAGTTCTTCAGAAATAGTTTTTCCTAATTCAGTATTTTTTATATCCTCAGAAAGGTCATTAAATAAAACTCCTACTTCTTCTGAAGTCTTACTTTTCGTACGCATCATTTGCTGAATCACTAAAAGAGAGATGTAAGACTCTTTATGAGTATCTACAAAGTCATTTTCGTAATTTCTAGCTTCTTCTTGAACTTCTTCAAAAGTTTCTTTTAAGGTGTTCATGGTAATAGTATCACCACTTTGTTGTGCTTCCATTCCTTTTTTCTGAATGTCAGACATTTTATCTCTAATCGTTTTAGATCCTTGAATAAAAGCAGTGAAATCTTCATTTGAAGGACTTCCTTCAATTTTAGAGAAGTTTAAGCTGTCTTTATATGCAGTAACTTGGATATCTCCTTCTTCTAGTATAATTGGTAAAACACCTCTTACACCTTCAAAAAATAAATAGTGAAGTTGCGGACTTTCAGCTTTTCCTGTAAATTCAAACTTTCCTTCTTTAACCTCCATTGTATCTATAACTTCTGGACGTTGCCCATCCACAGGTTTTTGTAAGTATACTTGCTTTCCATCTTCAACACCATCAACACTAACAGTTACTTTGTATGTGTCTTTTTCAACTTTATTACATGCTACAAGTACTACAAGTAATAAAAGAATAGTTCCTATTTTTTTCATTAAAATTTATTTAAACAGTTTTAGTTCAGTTACAAAGTTAAAATTTCATTTTAATCCTAAAAGACAATTAACAAAAAAAGCCCTGAACATTATGTTTTCAGGGCTTTTATTAGTATTAATTCTTTTTTTAGAATTGATATCTTATACCTAGCGCAATATCAAAGTCAAAATCATCGTCATCAATGTCATTAAATCCAATTTCTGGACGGAAATCTAAAGATAATAATAAAGGGAAATTAAAGTCGTATTCAACCCCTATATCTCCAGCTATAAATGCAAACATCCCGCTATCGTCATGGTCGTTCCCATCAAAATCGTAATCATCATCAGTATCGTAACCTCCAAGTCCACCACCGGCACCTACATACCAGTTAAAATCTCCTTCAATAGGAAATACCCATTGATAAAGACCTGTTAGCCTAAAAGCATCATAATGATTACTGTCTTTCCATCCTAAATCTAACTCAAGTCGATTGTTAGCACTTAACCCTCTTTGATAAGATATTTCAGCTCCAAAGCCATCTCCATCACCTAGTCTTAAACCTAAGGCATTCTTAGATACTTCTTGTGAATAGGCTGTTGATGCAAATCCAATTGCTAAAAAACTTAATAAGATTATTTTTTTCATAAATTTGATTTTTGATTTGTAATATATACGTTACTAAATTAACTTAAAGTTCACACACTCTTGTTAAAAAATTCTAAAAATGACTTACAAGCTCTTATGGAAGAGCTTGAAGGAACGCTGTTTTTCGACGATTTACATAAAACTATTTATGCTACAGATGCATCTGTATATCGCTTAATGCCAACGGCTGTAGCCTACCCAAAAAACATAAATGATATTAAGAAAATAATTGCTTTTTGTAATGATTATAAATTGTCAATTATTCCGCGTACTGCTGGAACTTCTCTTGCTGGACAGTGTGTTGGGGACGGAATTGTAGTAGACGTTTCTAAGCATTTTACTGAAATTTTAGATATAAATGAAGCTGAAAAAACTGTAATTGTACAGCCCGGAGTTATTCGCGATGAGTTAAATCTGTATTTAAAGCCCTATAATTTGTTTTTTGGGCCTAATACTTCTACTTCCAATAGATGTATGATTGGAGGTATGACAGGGAACAATTCTAGTGGAACTACTTCTATTAAATATGGTGTTACTCGTGATAAAGTTTTAGAAATTGAAGCTATTTTAAGTGATGGGAGTGAAGTAGTGTTTAAAAATTTAACTGCGGAAGAATTTAAACAGAAACTTGAACTTAAAACATTAGAAGGAGAAATATATCGTAATCTCTATGAAGAGTTAACTGCTGATGGAGTAGCTAAACGTATAAAAGATAATTTCCCTAAACCCGAAATTCATAGGAGAAATACAGGGTATGCAATTGATGAATTATTAAGATTACAGCCGTTTAATAAAGGCGGAGGGGTATTTAATATGTGTAAACTACTTACTGGAAGTGAGGGGACTTTGGCTTTTACAACAAAGATAAAAATCCAATTAGATACGTTAATGCCTACAAATGCGGTAATGGTAGCCGCACATTACAAAAGTGTAGCCGATTGTTGTGACGCTGTTTACGATGCCATGCAACACGACCTTTTTACTTGTGAGATGATGGATAAGGTTATTCTTGATTGTACAAAGAATAATAAGTCGCAATTACCTAATCGATTTTTCATTGAAGGGGATCCTGAGGCTATTTTAATGATGGAACTGCGAGATAATGATGTGAATATATTAGAAGAAAAACGAAAAGCACTTATTGCAACATTAGATAAAAAGGGGTTAAGCTATGCAAATCCTTCATTATATCATACAGAAATAGAGCAAGCTGCCGAATTAAGAAAAGCAGGACTTGGACTGTTAGGGAATATTGTAGGCGATAAAAAAGCGGTTGCTTGTATTGAAGATACTGCTGTAAGTATTGAAGATTTAAGCAGTTATATTTCTGAATTTACTCAAATTATGAGTGGATATAATCAAAATGCGGTGTATTATGCGCATGCTGGCGCTGGAGAGCTTCATTTGCGACCTATTTTGGATCTTAAAAAAAGTGGAGATGTAAAGCTTTTCAGACAAATAACTACAGATGTTGCACATTTAGTTAAGAAATATGGCGGTTCTATGAGTGGTGAGCATGGAGACGGAAGGGTTAGAGCTGAATTTATAGAGTTAATGATAGGAAGTGAAAATTATGAGCTTCTTAAGCGTGTTAAAAAGACATTTGACCCTAATAACATTTTCAATCCAGGAAAAATTGTCGACAGTGCTCCAATGGATACTTCGTTACGTTACCAACCGGATAGAAAAGAACCAAAAGTAGAAACATTATTAGATTTTTCAGATTCGTTAGGGATTTTGAGAGCTGCAGAAAAATGTAATGGGAGTGGCGATTGTAGGAAAACACATCTTTCTAATGGCGCTATGTGTCCGAGTTATCACGCTACTAAAAACGAAAAAGATACAACAAGAGCTCGTGCAAATGCATTACGAGAATATTTAACAACTTCAGAAAAAGAAAATAAGTTTAACAACAAGGAGCTTAAAGAGGTTTTTGATTTATGTGTAAGCTGCAAAGCATGTAGCAGTGAATGTCCGAGTAATGTAGATGTTGCTACTTTGAAGGCTGAGTTTTTATATCAATACTATAAAGACAATCCGCCGTCAATAAGAGATAAAGCTTTTGCATACAACACTCAATTAAGTAAATTAGGAAGTGTATTTCCATTATTAACAAATAGTAAGTTTTCTGGTAGTATTTTAAAAAAAGTACTTAATGTAGCTCCAAAAAGAACACTTCCTAAAATTGAAAGCTTTGATTTTGATGAACAACTAGAAATATCTAAAAATGAGTTTTTTGCAAACAAAAAAATAATTCTTTATATAGATGAATTTACTCAATATCTAGATGTGTCTATCGGAAAAGATGCTATTGAGTTATTAACTAAATTAGGCTATGATGTAACGCTGTTTTATGGAGAAAGTGGGCGTTCTTTTCTTTCTAAAGGTTTTTTAAAACAAGCTCAAAAATTAGCCAATGTAAACATTAGTAAGTTAGAAGATTTAGTAAGTTCCGATTGTCCTATTATTGGAATTGAGCCCTCTGCAATATTATCTTTTAGAGATGAGTATTTAAGAATGGTGCAAAATAAGGAAGCTGCAAAAAAAGTAGCATTGAATAGTTTTATTATAGAAGAATTTCTTTCAGATGAAATAAAAAAAGGGAATATTACTTCCTCTCAATTTTCTTCCGAAGAGAAAACTGTAAAATATCATGCGCATTGTCATCAAAAATCGCAATCCAACACAAAATCAACTTTTGATATTTTAAATCTTCCTTCCAATTTTAATGTAACCATGATTAATTCTGGATGTTGTGGTATGGCTGGTTCTTTTGGATATGAAAAAGAACATTATGAAACAAGCATGGCTATTGGAGAGCTTCGTTTATTTCCAGCTGTAAGAAAAGCAGCAGAAAGTGTTATAATAGTTGCAAATGGTACAAGTTGCAGACATCAAATAAAAGATGGAACAGGCAGAGATGCTATTCATCCAGTTACACTTTTAAATAGTTTTGTTTTATGAATCCCTCATTGAGGGTTTTATTCCCCAGAGCCTGTCCTGAGTATCTTGAAGGGTTCTACGTCGGAAGGCTTTATGCTATAAGCTTTTTAATTCAAAGGGGCAAAGAGGCAAAGAGGCAAAGGGGCAAAGGCTCAAAGTTTTAAATTTGTGGATGTTCTAATTTGAAAATTTGGAAATAAAAAGAAGACCGAAGTCAGGAGACTTTATGCTATAAGCTAAATGCTGTAAGCATTTTTTAACTCAAAGATGCAAAGATGCAAAGGTTCAGAGGGGTAAAGTTTTAAATTTGTGAATGAGTTAATTAGATGATTTGAAGAAAAAAAAGGTTTGAAGGTAGAAGTCCGAAGTCAGGAGGTTTTATGCTCTAATCTATATCCTCATCTCTTTATTCTTGTTTGCTTCCAGCTTCGGTCTTCCGACTTCCGACTTCTTTCTTTTACAATCCTTCAATCCTTCAATCCTTCAATCCTTCAATCCTTCAATCTTTCAATCTTTTCAATCTTTCAATTTTTCAATATAAAGAAAAGTGTTCAGTAGTCCGTTTTTTCTTCACAACTTCCAACTTCTGTCTTCTGACTCCCAACTCCCTGTGCTTCCCTGACATAGGTTGACTACTTAAAAGCAGTGAAAAACTATTTAAACAATCACTCACTTATTTTTGAAGAATTAGCAATGTGCTGAGAAGTTATTTCAGAAATTTTGGTTGGCATTTCTAAAGGGATACTCAATTGCTCAATGTTTGTAAGCTGATAATCAACATTAGTTTCATTATTAATAATGCCAATACCAGGAGCAAAATATTGTGTAGAAATAATAACATCTTTAGGTTTTAAAATGGAAACAGTAACTTCAAAACCATTAACGGTTGTGGTTACAACTCCAGAAAGATTAACAACCATCGATATCTTTATAACATTGCTATAATCTTCACCGAAAAGCGAATAATCTTCAATTAAAGCTTCTGTTTTTGTTGTTATGGTATGCGCTACTTCAATAATATAACCTTCTTTTTCTGTAGAAGAAGTCCCAATACTTGTATGCATAGTATTCCCAACAGGGTTTTTAGGATCTAACAAGACTAGATTTTCAACAGGAATTTCAATTCCCGGAATTAAATCAGTAATAACTCCATTTAAAATCAATTTATTCTTCGATTTATGGAGAAGGCTGTTCGTTAATAAATTTGTTATAAATCCTGTTTTAGAACTATTAGCACTGATGTGGTAATGAATTTCTCCTTCAATTAAGGTATCTTTTTCTACCCATAAACTATCAATTCCAGATTTTTCTGAGTCTACTTCATAAACCCAATAATTAGAATTTTCTAATGGAAAGTAATTTTCGTTATTTATTTCAGCTAACAAATCATCAGAAATAGATTCGCTACTAGAACAGGAAATGAACATTATTGAAAGAAAAACAAGTTGAAGGGAGTTCCGAAGCATTTATTAAGGATTTTTCATCTATACAAAATTTCACAAACTATTGTTTGTTTATGTAGGTTGGTATTGACCATTCTTTTTAAAAGCCCATAATGGGCTTTCAAATATAGAAAAATAAATTTTACTTGGTACCTGTTATTGTAATTGCAGCTAGTAACTCCTTGTAGTTCATGGTTTTTATATCCTCATCAGAATAAAAAGGACTTAATTTATCTTCATTAAAATGGTACAACTCCCAGCGTTTGTTATGATATTCTAGAGAAGTAAGATTCTCTATCCAATCGCCAGAGTTTAAGTATAAACAAGTTCCATTTTTATTGACTTTTCGAAGCATTTGAGGTTGATGAATATGTCCACAAACAACATATTTATAGCCATTTTCTATAGCTAAATCTGACGCTACTTTTTCAAAATCGGCAATGTATTTAATAGCTTTTTTTACACTATTCTTTATTTTTTTTGAAAGGGAGTATTTTTCTCTTCCCATTCCTACTAAAATCCAATTGATAAATTGATTAATCAAGATTAAAAGATCATAACCCCAACCACCTAATTTAGCAATCCATTTGGTGTGTTGTATAGATGCATCGAATACATCTCCATGAAAAATCCATGCCTTTTTTCCGTCTAAATTTAAGATAAGCTTATCTAAAATGTGGATATTCCCCATGGTTACATCACTAAATTTACGAAGCATTTCATCATGGTTTCCAGTAATATAATAGACTTCTGTACCTTTAGTAGATAAGTCGATTATCTTTTTAATTACCTGAAGATGGTTTTTAGGGAAATAACGTTTTCTAAACTGCCAAATATCTATTATATCTCCGTTTAGAATTAGCTTTTTAGGCGATATGCTATTTAAATAAGAAAGTAATTCTCCAGCATGGCAACCAAAAGTGCCAAGATGAACATCTGAAATTACTACCACGTCTACTTTTCTTTTTCTCAATCGTAACTGTTTAATCCCAAAGGGTATAATTTTCTGAGCTCTATGGAGAATCAGTTTTAATTATTTTCAATTGAATTTATTATGTTTTTACACTAGTCAATTGATTATTACGAAATAAAGAAAGTTATTCAATCATCGTATTACTTGATAATTAATTATTTATGATTTCTTTGTTAAGAAACACCATATTTTAACATCTTAATATTAATTGATGATTACGTATATTTAATTTTTGTTTCTCTTTTTTAAGATTTACATTTGTCAAAACCAAAATTTTATGGCAGGAAATTCCTTTGGAAACCTCTTTAAGTTAAGTACTTTCGGCGAGTCTCATGGAGAGGCTCTAGGCGGAGTTATAGATGGATGCCCAGCTGGCATCTCTTTAGATTTAAGCAAAATACAATTAGACCTCGATAGACGTAAACCTGGGCAATCTGCCATTGTAACTCAACGAAAAGAACCAGATGAAGTTCGTTTTCTTTCTGGAATCTTTGAAGGCAAAACAACAGGGACGCCAATTGGTTTTATTATAGAAAATACCAATCAGAAATCACACGATTATTCTCATATAAAAGATAGTTACAGACCTTCACATGCAGATTATGTGTATGAAAAAAAGTATGGTTTTAGAGATTACCGTGGTGGCGGAAGAAGTTCTGCTAGAGAAACGGCTAGTAGAGTAGTGGCTGGTGCTGTTGCCAAGCAAATGTTGGAAGGTGTAAAAATAAATGCTTTTGTTTCTTCCGTAGGAAATATCCATTTAGAAAAACCCTATACAGAACTTGATCTAGCTAATGCAGAAACTAACATTGTACGCTGTCCAGACACAGATTTGGCTGCTAAAATGGAAAATTATATCAAGCAAATTAGAAAAGAAGGAGATACTGTTGGAGGCGTAGTTACCTGTGTAATTCAGAATGTACCTGTTGGACTTGGAGAGCCTGTATTTGATAAATTACATGCAGAATTAGGAAAAGCAATGCTTTCCATAAATGCTGTAAAAGGATTTGAATATGGAAGCGGATTTCCAGGTGCCGAAATGAAGGGAAGCCAGCATAACGATTTATACAATGCAGACGGCACTACAAAAACTAACTATTCTGGTGGAATTCAAGGAGGTATAAGCAATGGCATGGATATTTATTTTAGAGTAGCTTTTAAACCTGTAGCTACTATAATGCAGACTCAAAAAACTATAGATAATAAGGGGGAAGAAGTAGAAATGCAGGGAAAAGGTCGTCATGACCCTTGTGTGGTTCCTCGTGCAGTACCTATTGTAGAAGCAATGGCAGCATTGGTTTTAGCCGATTATACCTTGATAAATAATAGTTATCTTCATAAAAGATAAATTCTGTTATATTTGAAGCAGTTTTTATTAACAGATTAACTTAAAACATACATTCATTTGAAGAAATTAGCATTACATTGGCAAATTATCATTGGATTAGTTCTTGGAATTATTTGGGCTATTTTATCAAGTAAACTTGGTTGGAGTCAGTTTACAATTGGCTGGATAGCGCCTTTCGGAACTATTTTTATTAATTTATTAAAGCTCATTGCTGTTCCTTTAGTGCTTTTTTCTATTATAAATGGAGTTTCAAATATTGGAGATCCGTCTAGTTTAGGTAGAATGGGAGGAAAAACCCTTTTAGCATACCTTATTACTACTATTTTAGCGGTTTCCCTTGGATTAGTTTTAGTGAATGTTATTAAACCTGGAAAGCTTATAGATGAGCAAAGCAGAATAGATAATAGAATTAGCTACGAATTGTGGGCAGGATCTCAGAATTTAGAAATTAAGGATGGGGTTAATTATTTACACGATCCTAAATTTCTAGATAGAGCAGAGCGAATTTCAGATTTATCCAGATCAGAATTGAAAGACGCTACCGTAAACGAAAAAATGAATACTGCAAATCAGGCAAAAGAAGCAGGACCGCTTCAACCGCTAGTAGATATTGTTCCAGATAATATTTTTAAATCTTTAGCAGATAACGGATTAATGCTTCAAGTTATATTTTTTGCTCTTTTCTTCGGAATTAGTTTACTCTTTATTCCTGATGAAAAATCAAAACCTGTAGAAGCTTTTATTGATGGAGTTATGGAGGTGTTTCTTAAAATGGTAGCCTTGATTATGAAGGCAGCTCCATTTTTTGTTTTTGCTCTTCTAGCAGGTGTTGTAAGTAAAATGGCTGGAGACGATATAGGAAAAGTAGTAGAAATATTTAAAGGGCTAAGTTGGTATTCTCTTACAGTAATGCTTGGTTTAGGTTTAATGATATTTGTAGTATATCCTGCAATTTTTAAAATGTTTATAAGAGTTATTTCTTATTTTGGATTCTTTAAAGCAATGAGCCCAGCTCAAACATTAGCTTTTTCTACATCAAGTAGTGCCGCTACGCTTCCAGTTACAATGGAATGCGTGGAAGATAACTTAGGAGTAGATAAAAAAATAACAAGTTTTGTACTTCCAATTGGAGCTACCGTAAATATGGACGGGACCTGCTTATACCAAGCAGTAGCAGTTGTATTTCTTGCTCAATTACACATGATTGATTTAACTATTGCACAGCAATTAACTATAGTGCTAACTGCCACATTAGCCTCTATTGGTTCTGCTGCGGTGCCAAGCGCTGGCTTAGTAATGCTTATTATAGTATTGCAATCGGTAGGCCTAAATCCAGCTTGGATTGGTATCATCCTTCCTGTGGATAGAATTTTAGATATGATGAGAACTGTAGTAAATGTTACTGGAGACGCTACTGTTTGCTCTTTAATTGCTAAAAGTGAAGGAATGCTTAATTATCAAGAACAAAAAGAGAAGGAAGTTACTGTATGATAACTAAGGATATTTTAAAAGACAACGCTGCTTTATTTACTATTGATAAGAATTTAGATAGGCTAATTAAACGAATAGAGTTACTTAGTTATTTAAATCCTTTAAATACTGAAAAGGAAAAGCATCGTTTCTTTTCTTCTAAATACACAGAAGAACCTATCTTTAAATATCCGAAGCAAAATTTTAATGCTTTCAAGCTACAGCGTTCGTTGTTTTCTAATCAATTAGAAAAAATTGAAGATGATGATATTCGCGATTTATACCAAGGGATTGTATATTATTATGCCAACATGGTACAAACTGCAGAAGCAATTGGTGAGCGAAAAAAATTCTTTTATAACAGCCTGAAACTTTATGGAACTCCAAAAGAAAAAGACGTAGCCAATGCCCGTTTTATTCTTCATATAAAAAATGAAAAAGAAGGAGAAAATCAGGAAAAAAAATACACTGCTAGAGATGCGCAGGCGTACTTTGAAGAGTTTGTAGAGCGTTATGATTTTCCTTTAAATATAAAATTATCTACTAGTATAGCGGCAGATGCTATGGTATCTAATAGCACACAAACGTTGTATATTAAAAAGAACGCTAAATTTAACGACAATCAGCTTAAAACGTTAGCAAACCATGAAATAGGCGTTCATATGGTAACTACTTTTAATGGTTTAAATCAGCCTCTTAAAATATTTTCTAATGGCTTTCCAAAAAATGTAGAAACACAAGAAGGATTGGCTGTATTTAGCGAGTATATGAGTGGCGCCCTCACTTTAAGTCGACTAAAAATATTAGCGTATAGAGTAATTGCCGCTGATAGTTTGATTAAAGGATATTCATTTTCGGACACTTTCGATTTATTACACAATCAGTATAAATTAGATAGAGATAAGGCTTTTATAATAACACTACGAATCCATAGAGGAGGAGGGTTTACAAAAGATTATTTGTATTTAACAGGATTAAAAAAAGTGTATGAATATTACAAATCTGGGAACAATCTTTCCCCTTTATTAACAGGAAAAGTTTCTTTAGATAGGGTAGATTCTATTGTAAAACTTCAAGAATTAGGACTGGCTTCAAAATCTATTCATATAACAGATTCTTACTCAGCTAATAAAAACAATAATTCTAGTATTGATTTCATTCTCCATAATCTAAAATAAGTAAAACTACTTATATTTTCTCATTTTATAAGACACTATCTTAATAAAGTGTTTTGTATACAAATATCATCCCTACACAACAAAAAATTTCATTTAAAATATACAGGAGATATTTTTGCTTCTATATAAATAATTTTATACCCAAATCTTATTTATGAAACCTACTTTATGTTTGTAAGCGTAAACTTAGATACCTTATGAAGATGATTAATATTTTTAATTTTTCTAGTGTGAAGAAAGATGAGCGACTTAAAAAAGCAGATATTTCTAAATTAAAAGAAGACTGCTTGGCCGATAAAGAGTATATGAATGAAATAGTTGCTTTGTTAAATGAAAACATAGAGGAGTTTTATGAAACTACAGCAATTTCTATAAAAGCAAAAGAGCGCTTTTCAATTTCTAGAGCGGCTCATAAAGTAAGGAATGGTTTGGAAATGGTTAAAGCCAATTCGCTTCTTGATTATTTAGATATGATCCAAAAGGAATGCCAGCATTTAAACACTTACGATAATATTTCAAATCTAATTTCAGGCTTTAAAAATGAATATATAGCAGTATTAAACGAAATTCGGAAGCAAATAAACGAACTGGATGCTTAAAAAAACTATTGTTTTAATAGAAGAGGATCGAATGGTTGCTTCTTTACTGTCGTTTCGGTTAAAGAAAGAGAATTTCAAAGTAGTCGTTTTTGCAAACCTCTCAGCTGCTACAGATTTTTTATCCAATAAGCTTTTTGATGTAATAATTTATAGTTTTAGTAGCACAAATTTTAACGGACTATCAATAATTCAAGAGATTGATAAAAAAAACGTTTTAAATACCCCTGTAATTTTCTTAGCCTCAAATAGTCAACAAGTAGCTTTAATAGAAAACTCAACTTTAGAAATAAATAACTGTGTTCTTAAACCTGTAGTACCAGAAATTTTGATAGAATTAACTTCAAAAATTGTAGGAATATATAAAAGTGAAGTTTTATAGTAAACTAATCTGGTTAAAAGGACTATTATGATACGTTCACATACAAAAAACCAATCTTTACACTACTCCCCATCTGTAAGACAGTTTAAATATATATCTAATTATTTATGATGCTATTCTTTTTGTATTATAAATTTGATCAGGTGGTACTTTTCCTATTTCAGTATGCCTTCTTTTGGTGTTATAGAATTCAATATA
>NZ_JBSXNL010000062.1:0-199333 GCF_056857615.1 Galbibacter sp. L-19 | reverse complement strand
TATTGAATTCTATAACACCAAAAGAAGGCATACTGAAATAGGAAAAGTACCACCTGATCAAATTTATAATACAAAAAGAATAGCATCATAAATAATTAGATATATATTTAAACTGTCTTACAGATGGGGAGTAGTGTAATGTTTCCTATTGCTTGAATAGCTTTTATTATTTCCTTTTTAACAACTTCTTCTTCTTTTTCAAAGCTGGTTAACACTTGTTCTAATAGGTTTTCATATTGAAGTTTATAAAGTGCTTTAATTGTTTCTTTTCTTATTAAAGGATTTTCATGATCTAAAAAAGGCGTTATTTTAGGAACATTTTCGAACTGATTAAAATATTGAATCATTCTAATTGAAAAGATGACAACAGTAGATAAATGATGGTTTAGCCAATATGAAAAATCGGGAATCTTTCCAGAATACACATATTTTATGCTGTCTTCAACATAGATAAGTTCCCATAGTGTTAATTCCTCTTTTAAATTCTTAAAAAAAGATAGCGGATCTTCGGTTGCTGTTTTTAGAAAATAATAAATGGCTTGCTCTCTAACTTCTTCTCGTTTCGAATTTAAGTAGGGAGCTACTAGTTTTGGATTTATAACAAAAAGCTCAGATAATGCATATATTGCTCGTGCCTTATCATACCATTCCCCTTTTTTGAGGATATCAAACACAAATTGGTCTAATTCTAACTCTTGGAATATTTTTTTTATGAGAACGGAAGACTCGCCAGTAAAATTTTCATTGTAAACTAAAATTTGTCGGAGGGTTATTTTTTTCTTTAAGGAGGTGTTTAAGTGTTTTATTTTAAAGTCTTCAATTTCTCTTTTTATATCAAAATCATCATTAAACATATAGTTGTTTAAAAATTCATCTGTATTTTCTTGATAAATATGTTTAAGTTTTTCTCGTCTATTTTTGCGAATACGGAAGTAGGTAAGAAACCCTATGCCTATAATTATGAACACTAAAAATATAGCTATAAAAAAAGTATTCACTTTTAATATCCAGGGCCAATTATTTATTATATTTTCTAGGGAGTCCAAAAAATTAATTGTTTTCTATTGTTCTTTTTACCCTTAACGATAATTCGTTAGGACTAAAAGGTTTCGTTATAAAATCGTTTACACCCATTTTGAAGGCATCCATTATAATTTCTTCTTGGTTTGAAGTTGATAGAACAATAATAGGTAACTCAGGAATATTATTTTTTATGTGTTCTATTAGTTCTGTACCGTTAATAAAGGGCAACATCAAATCTGTAATAACAAGCTGAAAAGTCTCATTTTTAAGTATATCTAGCGCCTTCCGGCCATCATGAGCTACTACAATCTCATATCCGTCTTTTGTTAATTTAAATTCCAATGATTTGACTATCATTGGGTTATCTTCAATAATTAATATTTTCTTTTTCATTTAATATTGGGGAATTCCTTTTTTAATTCTGTTACAATCTTTGTATATTCTAGAGAAAGCTTTTCAGCTAAAAAAGAGATTTCTTGATCTTTGACCTCATAACATATATTATTACAGAGCACTTTACTATAATTATTATCAAGCATTTCAAAAGAAGGCTTAATATTATGTGCTATTTCTCGGGCGGTGTTGTATTCTAGATTTTTAATAGCTTGTTTTAATTCATTAATTTTTACATACACAGAGTCTTTAAAAATTTGTAGGGATTCTAATATAAATGCAGTGTCATTGTCGGATAATTGTTTTAAATAATCAAGAGAATACGGCTTGATTTGATTGTTAGAATTCCCAACAGATTCACTAACAAAATAAAGTATCTTATCAAGCTTGCCTTTAGTTATAGGCTTCTTCATGACAAGAAAAAGTTCTTCATTTTTAAGATTTTCTGAAGCACTTTCTTCTATAATAAGTACTGCAGGAATATTTATGTCTAATTCTATAGTTAAATAATCTATTAGCTGAATAGGGGTAAGGGGTTGTATAGCATGATCTATTATAAGAGCATTATAAATAGGATTTTCTTTTATTCTCTGAATGGCTTGAAAACTATTACTTGAAGATTCTATGTTCCAATTATAATTTTCAGAAAGTAGTGAAAACGCATCAACTTCTGATGGGTCACTATTTATAAATAGCATGTTTAAATATTTTGACATTAAGGTAGCAATTGGTCTTTGACTAAAAGTTAGGTTATAAGTAAGAATTAACCAAGTATTTTATAATATTTTTCCTTCTTCTAAATAATGTATTAATACTTCTTTTATTGTTTCATAAACTACAGGTTTTAAAACATACTCGTCCATTCCCTGTTTTAGACATCGTTCTTTTTCTCCTTTCATAGATCTTGCTGTTAATGCAATAATAGGAACATGGCTATTCTCTTTTTCTAAACCCCTTATTTGTTGTGTGGCTTCAAAACCACTCATTAAAGGCATTTGGATGTCCATAAATATGAAATCAACTTTATTATTCTTAAATAGTGCTACTGCTTCCTTTCCATTTTCAGCTTCTATAATAATAGCTTTAGGTAGAATTCTTTGAACTAAAGTTCGAGCTAATAATTTATTTACTGGATTGTCTTCAGCAATAAGTATGGTACAATTTATATTTTCTAATATAATCTGGTTGGTAGTAGCAACTTCAATTTCATCCTTGTTTGGTTTTTCAATACGATTTATAACATTATATAATTGATGATATAGAATTGGCTTTGTAATGTTAAATTGTACTTGAAGTTCTTTACAGGCTTTGTTTATATACTCATCATCTACAGAACTATGTAGTAGCATTATTGGTAATTGATCACTTCCTATTTTAAAACTGTTTCTAATATGCTCAACAACTTCAATTCCGTTTAAATACGGCATATTAAAATCTATAATTAGTAGGTCGAAATTGTTTTTCTGTTCTAAGATTTCTAAAGCCTCAACTCCATTAGAAGCGGCAGTAAAGTTTATATTATTTACCTGAAGCATTTCCTTCAAAATGGTTCGGTTATTACTATTATCGTCCACAATTAATACTTTATGGATGCTTTCATAAGTAGTTATTGCATTTTCACATTCTCCTTTTTCAGTTTTAAAGTCAATTACAAAAGAGAAAGTACTTCCTTTACCTAGTTTGCTTTTAACCTCTAATTTACTCCCCATTAGTTCTAATAAGCGGTTACTTATAGTCAATCCGAGTCCTGTTCCTCCATATTTTCTAGTAGTAGAAGCGTCTTCTTGATCAAAGGCCTTAAATATTCTCGTAAGATTATGAGAAGCTATTCCAACGCCAGTATCTCTAATGGAGAAAACGTATCTCTTAGTTTCATTATCGGTTGGATTTGTTATGCATTTAATAGCTATTTCTACTTCTCCTTGATGTGTAAATTTTACGGCATTTCCTAAGAGGTTTGTTAAAATTTGGCGTAAGCGTATAGCATCTGCATACACAAATCTATCTATGGTAGAGGAAATATCTAATAAGATTTCTAGTTCTTTAGCATGTGCTTGATGTTTAATAATATCTACCGTTTGGCTGCAAAGTTCAATAATATCTACTTTTTCTATGCTCAATTCTAATTTACCAGCTTCAATTTTGGAGAAATCCAATATGTCGTTAATAATGTCTAACAGATGGTTTGCAGAATTGTATACTGTTTGCATGTATTTTTCCTGACTATCGGACAGCGTAGTTTTCATTAATAAATCGGTAAATCCTATTATCCCATTTAGTGGTGTTCGGATTTCATGACTCATATTTGCTAAAAATTCTGATTTCGATCTGTTTGCTTTTTCTGCTTTTTGCTTTGCAACAATTAAAGATGCTTCATAAGCTTTTATAGTGCTTATATCTTGTACAATTCCGTATACTTTGTTGTTTTTATCTAGGCTTTTAGTGCGACCAATAATACGGACCCATTTTTTATTGGATTTAGCAGTAACAAATCGGAGCTCAAGATCAAAAGGAGTTCCTTTTTCCAGCGCTCTATCGGTAGAAATATGTAATTTCTCAGCATCTTCTTCTTGATAAAAGGTAAAAGCATCCTCTCTGGTTGGAGAATAATCATCAGGAACTTCATGTATTTTTTTGGTCATTTCGCTCCAGCTTAAATAATCTTTTTCTTCATCATATTCCCAACTTCCAATCTTTGCTACTTCATTAGATTGATCTAGCATATCCTGCAATCGTAATCGTTCTAAAATACTTTTTTTGAATTGAGTAATATTTGCGGTATACATTAATAAACCGCCTATTTCATTTTCTTTTTTATACCATGGTTTTATTTTCCATGTAATCCATTGTTCTGTTCCATCAGCACGTTCAAACAGAGCCTCACTACATGTGTTTTCTGCTCCTTGTAAGCATTCTTGATGTATTTTTTTCCATTCGTCTCCTATTTCAGGAAATACTTCATAATGAGATTTACCTATTACCTTTTTTGTAATACCATAATCTGTTAACCATTTTTTGGAAGCTGCTTGGTATACCATATTCTTATCAAACATGGCTATAGCAGATGGTGCTTCATCAATAAAAACCTTGTTTTGTCTAGTGCTACTCTCCAGTTCTAATTGAGATTCTTTTTGAGCTGTAATGTCCCAATTAGTACCAGACATTCTTACAGGTTTATTATTTTCTCTGTGGAGCGAGCCTTTAGCTCGAATGTAATGTAAAGAACCATCTGGCCAAATAATTCTGAAATCAGTATCGTAAGTAGCTTTATTGGCTAGTGCATCGTTAAATAAATTCAACACACGGTCAATGTCCTTTGGGTGTAAGCATTTTCTCCAAACCTCAAGAGAAATTTCAGTGTCCTTAGGAGGTAAGCCATATAATTTATACATAGTTTCATCCCATTCTAATTTAGAATTAACTAAGTCCAAATCCCATACCCCAATTATAGAGGCATCTAATGCTGTTAATACTTTCAGGTTGGCGGCTTTAAACTTTTCCTCAGCTAAAACTCTACGAGAAATGTCTCGAAAGGCAACTAAGGTTATAATACCATTTTTTGTCCAAATTGTATTAAGAGTCATTTCCACTGGAACCTCATTTCCATTTTTCTTCAACGCCTTTAATTCAATCATGGACGTATGATTGCCTTTATTTATTTCGGAAATATCGGAATCTTTATTTTTTTGTTTAGAAATATAATCAGTTATATGCAGGTTGTGTTTTTCTTGGTCTTCTTTATGAATTAGTGTGCTTATATTTTTTTCAATTAAATCAGACTCGTCATAACCAAAAACCTTTTTCATGAGGGTGTTAGAAAGCTGTATTTTTAAATTTCTATCAACTATAATTATTGGATCTGGAGTTGCATTTAAATAAGTGGTTGTTATTTGCAATTCTTCTTCAATCCTCATTCTCTCTTTTTCAAGTTTATTTATAGAATGCCCCACTAAAATGAGTATTAATAAGGCTACAGCAATAAAAGCGACTCCAAGAATAGTGATAGAAAAATCTGCTGTAAAATATCCTTTTCGATAACAATAAAGTATTATGTAAGAAATTATAAGCGTAATTAATGCTAGCTGGAAAAATAACCTTTGCATTACAAGGCTTCCTATCTTTTTACCAATAAAAAGTTCTGTAATTCCATAATATGGAAGCATTAAAGAGATTGCTATACTCGCAATAAAAAATCCAATAGCCGTATGTATAGCCATTGAGGAGATAAAGATGATTTTATCTATGGTAGGAATATCAAAAAAGAATGTTACTATAGCTAAAAAAGCAAAAAATGTTACGAGATGAGGTAAGTAAGCTACTATTCTTTTTAATTTCTGGCTTTTTCCAATAATAGAAAATATAGAAATGCTAAGGAGGATAAAAGATAAAGAAGTTGCCATCGACATTCTTCCAGGAGTGGGTTTTCCAAGCATTTGCCCTTTATTATCTGGAACAATTAATTGGTCTATGCCTAAATTAAAATTTCCGATATCTTGCAGTAAAGTAAAAGTGCATAAAACTATTAATAGGATATTTAAGACAAATACAATAGTTGTATTTACTTTTTGCTGAATACAATAAATAGTAATAGTTAGAAGAAAGAAAGATAATGCGGTATTAAACTTCATTGTAGGGAGTCCAGCAATGACTTCTGTCAGCATTTCAATATTAAATAACCATCCTAGAATAGCAGAAATAGATACAAGTAGGATAATAGTGGTTATAGATAATATGGTTTTTTTATATAAATTGGTCTGAACCATTAGCATTTCTTTTTGGGAATTCGCAATACAAGTTATTATATTTTGTTGGAATTAATGAGTTATCTTTTTAATAAAATGAGCGTTTTTTCTTATTTTTAAGGTAAACTTATAGATATGTAATATCTGTATAAAAAATAAGAATTGGATGAAGAAAATTATACGTATATACCTACTAATATTCGTTATTGTATTAATTGCTTGTCAGTCTGATGATGACAGTTCAAACCTACCGAATCCAGAAAACAGCAATGTTATTTTAAATAGTAATAATCTTTCAGAGCGTATAAATTTTAAATCTACAGGGGTGGTTAGTGTAAAAGGAGCTCCTTTAGAGAATCCTGAAGAAGTTTCTGAGAAAAATTCAAGTAAAATTCCTGGAGAAGATAAGGTAGCTAGTGATCTTCCGCTTGTGCAAATAGCTAAGGTTTCTGCGCCAGTTTATAATGGTACTGTATTAAGAGCAACACATGTAGCTATAAATGGTAACTATGCATACGTTTCTTATAATGTGGAAGGAGATACATATTTAGGAGCTGTGGATGTAATAGATATTTCAAACCCGTTAAATCCTTCAGTGGTATTACAAGCTATATTCCCAAATACAGATATAAGTTCATTAGATTTTTATCAAAATGCATTATACATGGCTGGAGCAAATCCATCAATGAGTACCGATGATGCAAACCCAGCTTTCATACTTAAAATGGAATTACAGGATGGGCTTCTTACCGAAAACTTAACTATAATGGACATGCCGGGATATGTAGCAACAGATGTTGTGGTAAATACCAATGGCGTTTTTGGAGTTTCGGGAGACAATGGTATTTTGGGGAAATATAATCTAAATACCCAACAACTAGATCAAGATGCTTTTTTAACAGATTTAAGAGCTGTAGAAATTTATAACGACAATAAAATTATTGTATTGAGTGGTACAGAGGGAATTCATGTGTATAATTCTAGTAATTTAAATGAAACCAATAGTTTCGAAACCAGTCAAGATGTAGCAGAAGCAAAGCGAACCATTGATTTTTATAAAAATAATGTGTTGGTTTCTGAGGGGCCTAAAGGCTTAGGGGTATACCAAATTAGTAATGGATCTAAAGTAGCAACAATAGATATTCCTGAAGTTGATTCTGAGGAGGCTATCAACCCTAATGACGTTGTTACCAATGCTGTTTCTGTAGAGAACGAACATATTTTTACTGCAAATGGAGCTGGAGGAGTTTCTGTTTATAAAATAAATGATGCTATAAATAATTTCATCACCATAGGAACTCTTAATTTAGAAGGGTCTGCAAACTATATAAAAAGTAAGAATGACTATATTTTTGTTGCAGATGGTAAAGAGGGATTAAAAATACTTAAAACAGTTACCACTCCAGATTCTGGAAGCGGGATTGTATGTTCAGATTACCCTCCATATACAGGGGGGTATTGGCTAAATGTAAATTCTAATAGAGAGGAGGCTTATAGCGGGTCTGCTAGTTTAATGGGGGTTAATGTAAACGCTAAGGCCAATCTTGTTTTTTGCGGTGCTCTTGCGGTAAATAAAGGGGTTAATGTAAATAGTAAAGGAACATTTTTAATAAAAGGAGCATTAGCTCAAGGCACTACAAAAGCTCCGTATAATGCTTTAATTGTTAATAATGATGGAGTGTTACAGATAGAAGGAAGCTTGGTTATATACGGAAATATGATTTTAAATAATGGGGCAACTCTCCAATTTTTAGGGAGTGAGTCTTCCATAACAGTTTACGGAAAAGTGACTAAAAATGGTAATGTAACTATTACCGGAGATTATACAGATACATTCAATAGCCTGAAATAACCCTCTCTTATTCAATTCTTCTAAGTTTCACACCTAATTTTTAGCAAAATATTAGGTTTAATAATCGATGGGATATCAATTATTATTTATAATTTTAAAAGGATAATTTTTTAATTTCTGAAGAATGAAAAATCGAATACTAGTTTTATCTCTTATATTTTTCTCCTTGAAAGGATATTGTCAGACCGCTAATGATTCAATTAAGTTGCCTTCATTAAATTCGTTTTACTTATCATCAAGTAAGCTAGATTTTAATGAATTTAATTATTCTTACAATTTAAAGAAGCAATTAATACCATATATTCTAAAGGTAGATGGAATTAATGCTGATAATGTGTATCCAATATCTTTTAAGAATTATTTTTTTAAAGATTATTATGATATTTATAATGATAATTTAGAAAGGTTTATACCAAAACCTCCAGATATAACTACACATTTAATTCCATTTGAATGATAGGAATAACCATTTTGTAAATGATTCAATATTTTTAGAATTCAATATAGAGGTGTCAAAAATGTAGAATTCTTCTTATTCAGATCAACCACAATTTTTGCATAAACTACTAAATAGCCAGAGGTAAATGTTACCCTTTAGCTATATCCTGTATAATTTGTTGAATTTGCTTTTTAAGCACTGGTATGTCATTAACTGCTGCATCCCAAATAGTGTCCAATTGAAGTCCAAAATATTCATGGGTCATAAAATTACGCATCCCTTTCGTTTGATTCCACGCCACATCAGGATATTTTTGTTTTAAATCATCTGAAATATGGTTGGAAGCCTCTCCAATTATTTCAAGATTTCTTATTACAGAATCTTGTTCAATCCATTTTTCCTCAAAATTATCATAGGTCTTTATAATCTTAACCAATTCTTCTATTTAGGCAATACATTCCTGTATATGCTCCAACCTGAATAGATTTTTATTCATTGCCATAGATAATGTTTAAGTCATTTAAAATATAAGGCTTAAGTTTCGGGTTGATATATTTTTCGGATACTAAGTCTACTTTTTTGTTCAGCTTTTTTTCTAAATCCTGTTTTAATCCTATTAACTTGAATAGACCAATAGTATTTTTAAACTGATATAATATATCAATATCACTACTTTCTGTAGCTTCACTTCTTGCCACAGAACCAAACACCCCAATTTTAGTAGGATTAAATGGTTTCATAGCATCAATAATAATGTCTATTTGACTTTGTGTTAGCATATATCAAAGATAGCAAATTACATGATTAATATGAATTTACGTAAATAGTGACTTTTTAGTGGAAATTCGTAAAATACAGTTAATGTAGTTAAACCTGCATTACAAAAGCTTATAAAAGCAAAAAATCCAGCCTATTTTGTAGACTGGATTTTAATTTTGCTACCCTCTTGGGCTCGAACCAAGGTTGGGATATTTAGTATTTTCCAGCTATGTAGTTAACTCATCAGCTTTTGTTACCGAATTGTATGCCTTTTTTTAATTTATTATAATACTGTAATTCTTATTCTAAATATAAAATAAAAATAGTTTTTAACTAGCTATCCCGCTAATAAAAGTTTCTACAAACTCTGTTATTTTATTTGTAATTCTCTCTGCTACAGTGGCTCTTTCTTTAAGCTTAGGGCGCTTATTCATCATGTTTATAACATCATCCCTCAAAGGTTTCTTTTCGGTGAACAGAAAGTCTCCTATTACATCCTGTAACTGCTCTATATCTAGATTTTCCTCTTTACTCATAGAAGAGATTGCTTTTGCTTTCTCCTTGCTCCAAAAGTCATCAAACTCACTCTCTATCATTTCTGTATCTTCAATAAGCGGTAAATGTTCTTGAATGAATTTTTCAATTAACTCTCTCTTACTTCTTAACTGAGTTTCACTAGCTAATATTTCTTTAATGGCCTTGGTCTTACTCTCTTTTTCAGAAGCAGGAGCATCTTTTATATTTGCTAGTAATTTTAAAATGTATGCTACATTTATTTCATCTCTATGGATAAGCTCTAATTCAAAATCGACATCGTTTAAAATGGAAACTTTTTCTTTAGAGGGAGTAGACTTTGTTTTTTCATATAAATCGAGGTATTTACTTTTATAGTCTTCAAACAGCTGCTCCTCCATATCCACATCTTCATAAGAGAATTCTGTAAAAGTGCTCAATACATTTTTTACCCGCATTAAGGCTCTAAACTTCTTTATAAACTCTAATTCCTCTTCTTCATCTTTTAATTTATCTACACTACTTACACTGGGTGCAACTTTAATTAAGTTCTTTAATGCTTCCTTAAATGTTTCTATATAATCTTCATAAGGGGCTAAGATAATTTCATCTTTAGCATTGGGATTAGAAAAGAGTGTAATAGCATCGTCTGTGGCTTGTTTTAAGTTTCTAAAACATACTATATTCCCTTGTGATTTAACTGTGTCTAATATCCTGTTTGTTCTAGAAAAGGCTTGTATGAGTCCGTGGTACTTTAAATTCTTATCTACATATAATGTATTTAATGGTTTACTATCAAAACCTGTAAGAAACATGTTTACAACCAATAAAATATCTACTTGTTTGTTTTTTACTCGTTTTGCAATATCATTATAGTAGTTGTAAAAATCCTGAGAGTTTTTTGTGGAGTAATTAGTGCCATACATGCCATTGTAATCGCTAATAAAACGATCTAACGAATCTCTAGAATGCTCATTTTGATACTCGGCATCTGGTTCTGCTGCCTGAAGAAATTCTGGGTCTGGAATATACCCATTTGCATCTTTATCATCTTCATTGGCTTGGTAGGAAAATATAGTAGCAATTTTTAAGTTATGTGCTCCTTGCTCTTTTTTCTGCTGAAATAAATCGTAGTATTTTATTAAAGAATCTACACTACTTGTACAGAACATTCCTGTAAAAGTTTTATTGTGTGTTTTTCTAGCATGATTTTTAATAATATAATCCGTAACTGCTTCCAATCGTTCAGGGGCATTGAGTACTTCTGCATCGTCTATATCTTCAATCTGAAGGTCTTGTATGTGTTCCTTTTGCTTAAAAGTTTGGATATATTCAATAGAGAAACGAAGTACATTTCCGTCCCTAATAGCATCGGTAATAACATATTTATGTAAACAATCTTCAAAAAGCTCTTTTGTGGTTCTTTTACCTAAGGCATTACTAACTGCATTTTCAGCAAAAATGGGAGTTCCTGTAAAACCAAACATCTGTGCTCCTTCAAAAAAAGCTTTTATTCTATTATGAGTTTCTCCAAATTGGCTACGGTGACATTCATCAAAAATAAAAACAATTCGCTCTTCTTTTAAATGCTTAATTCTGTTTAAATACCGCTGTTTAGAAATGGCAGTATTTAGTTTTTGAATAGTAGTTACAATTAATTTTGTATGGTCTTCTAGCTGTTTTACTAGGTTATTGGTGTTGCCCGTACCGTCTATACTCCCTTTACTAAAACTATTAAATTCTTTGGTGGTTTGGTAATCTAAATCTTTTCTGTCGACTACAAATATTACTTTATCGACATTTGGAAGTTGTGTAAGTAACTGACTTGCTTTAAAAGAGGTTAGTGTTTTTCCAGATCCTGTTGTATGCCAAATATACCCATTCTTGGTGCTAGTTTTAACTCGCTCAACAATAGCTTCCGTAGCATAATATTGGTAAGGGCGGAGCACCATGAGCATTTTTTGAGCTTCATTAAGGACTACATATTTAGTAATCATTTTAGAAACATGGCAAGGCTCTAAAAATACATTGGCAAAATCTTTTAACTGAGTAATGATTTTGTTGTTTTGCTCGCTCCAGAAAAAGGTTTGTTTAAAACTCTGTTTCTTATTATTAGCATAGTACTTTGTGTTTACACCATTACTTATAACAAATAGTTGTACATACTGAAATAAGCCTGTATTAGCCCAAAAAGAATGCCTATGATACCTGTTTATTTGGTTAAAGGCTTCTTTAAGCTCTAAGCCTCTTCTTTTAAGCTCTATTTGTACTAATGGCAAGCCATTTATAAGTAAGGTAACATCGTATCTGGTTTTATAACTTCCCTCTTGTGTAATTTGCTGTGCTACCTGAAACTCATTTTGGCACCAATGAATTTGATTTATAAACTCTAAATACCCTGTTTCTCCGTTGTCTTTGGTGTATTGTACTTTATCTCTTAGAGTTTTAGCCTTTTCAAATACATTTCCCTTGCTTAGATGATTCGTTACTTGTGCAAATTCAGCATCGGATAGCTTAGTTTTATTATGCTTCTCTAATTGTGCTTTTAAGTTGGCAAGTAATTCTTTTTCATCTTTTAGAATAACCTTTTTATAGCCTAAGTCTGCTAACTGCTCTATAAGGTTATTTTCTAGTATTTGTTCTGGCTGTTTAGTCATAGCAATTAAAAAAGGTTAATTTCTTAATAAAATAGAATTATAAAAAATTAAAACTAGATGTTAATTGTTCGATATTATAGCTTCCATCATTTGGGTTAAAGCTAAAAATAGTTTTATAATAAGCATCAGTACAAATAATTAAATAGGGTAATTCAGTATTTACAACTACCTCATTCGTTTCTGTATTTGTAATTACAATTGGGATGTCTTCTAAATAATTCCCTATAAATTTTTCGTTTGGATTGTCAGGATCAAACTGAGCAAGATGAATAGAAATTATTAATTCTTCATTAACTGCTCCCTCTTGTGAATGGTTATAGGTAGTTTCATTTAACCCTTCTGCTGGTTCAAAAATGGCATCATTATCATCAAAATAATAATTTAATTCATAATAAAAATATTCTGCTGTAACACTACATCGGTCGATATGTCCTGTTATTTTTAACTCAACCTTATAGTTTGATGTGATGGTTTTAAACATCTTTTCTTCCCCATAAGTAGTTCCTTTTTCGTTGGTAGCATAAGCTCTTAAATAATAGGTGGTGTTACTTGTTAAACCTGTAACTTCTGAATCGAAATCTAGATTTTCAGAATCATTTTCTACTACATTATCTTCTATTGTTGGGCTTGGCGAGGTGCTCCAGCATACTCCTTTGTTTATAATGCTTCCACCGCCATCATTATTAATAACTGCTCCACTTTTTACGCTATTGTGGGTAATATTTTGAATGTTTTTAGTTTCTATTTCTATATCTCCCACAGAAGTAGTAAACTCTACTTGATTGCCGTAATACTCTCCTGTAGGATTTACAAAAAATGTCCTTACATAATACTTGGTGTTTGGTTCTAGATTTGTTACTTCGTACGATATGTTGTCTCCATTTATTTCTAGTACAGTATCGTCTGTTTTAGGGAAGGTAGTTTTTGCATACACAAAACCTTGAGTAGTAACCGTACTCTCACAGGTTGGCGGGGTTATTAGTCCGTTAAATTCAGCACTAACATCTGTAATATTTTCTACTTCTTCCGTAAGTAGGGTAGGTGTAATGGAGCAATTGGTATCCGTTTCGTCATCTGTTTCATTAGAGCATGAGATTAGAAAAAATAATACAAAAATAAGGTGGTAGGTAAATTTCATTATATAGTTTTAATTATAGTATTCTTTAGTTTGTTTAAAGTTCACTTTAACAAAGACAATTCTACAGCAGTCTTTTTAAATATTGGGAACTTTTTGGTTGTTTAGATATTCTGACTTCTTTGAAAATATTTTAACTCATAGTGTGCAACCGAAAGTTCTTCCGTCTTTGCCAAGTCCCTAACTGCTGCTATAATTTTTTCGTATTCTTTTGAATCGCTCATTTGTGTCCAAGAAGCAATCTTTTTCATTTTAAGAATAGATTGTATCCTTCTATCTACAGGAAAATGTGGTGGTGTAGGAATCTCTTTTAAGCACCATTTATATTTTAAATATAAATTTAATAGCTTTTGACTAACTCCAAAGTTTAACTTTCCATTACTTAAAATATTGTTTTCTTTATTATAGTTAATTGTATAGTTTACTATTGAGTTTATGTTGTTTATATGGGCTTCATCGGTAATACCTTCCTTGTGGTATTCTTCTAAAACGAGCTTTTCAATATAAAACCTGAGTTCATTTTTAAACTGTTTCTTTTGAGCTTGTGTAGCTGTTTTATTATAAATATTGGCTCGCTGAAAGGCAGCTCCAAATGTTAACACCCAAACTTCATTGTTTAAAAAAGTATCATTATCATTTACTTCCATTTAGATATTTTATATGCTCTTTTATAAAGATTTTTACTTGTGATTCTACTTCTTTTAAAACACTTTCTAAGTTAGCATCTTCTGCGATGTACTTTATAAACTTTTTATCTCCAAGGTTTATTATATACTCAGAATCTTCATTAAAAGTATATGTAAGTAACTGATGGTGCACCCAGTCTGGATTAGTAGTAATGGTGTTGTAATTTTCTACAGGGTATTTTTCTTTATTTAACTGGTCGTACAAACCAATAAAGAAATTTCCATTTACATGCCCTTTGCCGCTAAAACTACTTATGCCAAACATTTTTTTAGGATTCTCTTTTAAAGGTATCCAAATTCCTGAATAACTATCATTAACATTTTTATGTTTCTCTATTGGCTCAAACTCTTCTAATAACTCCCCTGTTTCCTGTAGATTTTTTAAATAAGTATTTAATTTAGTTCTAAAATTTTCTCTTATTTCTTCTAAAACCTTGTTGTATTTAACAGTAATTTGTTCCGCTTCTTCTAGGTGGTTTATTATAAGATTTGTGACTTCTTTTTCCTGTGTATTATCCAAAGTATTTGTTATTTTTTTAATTAACAATAAGTATTGTTTAATGCTCTCTCTAAGTAGGGGTTGCTCTGCGGAAATGTATAAACATTGCTGTAGCCATGCTATAATCTCGTCTCTGTAACTAATAATGGAGAAATCGTTTCCTGTTTCCAACCCTCCTTTACTGCTATTGCTAGGGTCTTTACCATCTATATTGAGGTAATAAACAGTGTTCTTTTCAGTATTATAATTTTTATACCGAACTAATTGGTTGTTTTGGTCTCCTGCATCTATTTTGTTTTCTATAGTGATACAAGTTCCTTTACCATCTTTTATAAGAATATCGATACGACCGCCTGTGGTTTCTTTAACCATGCCTATGTAGTATTCTACAAACACTTTGGCGGTAGGAATGTCTATTGCTGTAGGATGATTAATAACCGACAGAAAAGCCTCTAAAAAAACACCGCCCATTAGGTGAGAACCTTTTGGGTTGAGTAGCTCGGCTAGAAAAGCAGAGTGTGTATTTACTTCTGCTCTTTCCATTTTTAGAATAGAAAAGATATTAAAGGTTTCTCCTTTGGCTATTCTTGAGGCTTCTTGTTGTTTAAGTACTGTCCCTACTTTTTCTAGTAATATTTTCATAGTTGTTGTTTTCTCCATTTTACACAAACAATTGCTGCAACAAGCCTTTTTTAAATTGCTGGGTGTGTTGTAGCTGTGTAGCTACCTTTTCTATTTTGGTATCGATACTGCTTAAAAAGTCTGCTATCTTGGTTTGTTCTTTTTTGGATGGGAGAGAAATTTTAAATGTTGAAAATTCTGTTTTATTTATAATTGGTAAAGTATTATTTGATAGTGTAGCCTTTATTTTAGGTGTCATTTTTAATAGTGAATAATATAAGAATTCAGAAAGCACCTGTTTATTCACTATGACTGAGTTTATCTGTTGATTAGTAATTGAGGGCTGAGTAGTAATAGATATTTTACCTATTGAAGCGATACAAGTATATACTACTGTACCTACTGGTAAGATTTTTATTTTTTTATTATCCTTAACTGTTCTGTTTACCAATAATTGATATTTATTCATTCCAATATCTGTAGGAGTTATAAAAGCTATATTACCATTCCATAAGGCTTTATCGGATGTTTTGGGAGTTTTCCCAGTAACAATGTCTCCAATCTCCCCCAATCTCTTCTCTTCCCAATCTGGGAAATCTTTGCCATTGTCGTCTTTAAAGCGGAGTTGCTGACTAAATAGTTGCTGCATCACTCCTTTTTTGTACTGCTCCAACAATGCTTTTTTCTCGGTTAACAAGCGTATTTTTTCATCTACCGATGTTAAAAAGGAAGCTATTTTTTGTTGCTCAGGGAGGGAGGGGATTAAAACTTTTATTTTTTCGACTTCTTTTTTACTAATTTCAGAAAATGTAGATCCATTTGCTCTTTTATAAAGTTGCTTTTTATTGTTTTTTATTAAATTAAAGACAAAATAGATTGAATTAAGTTTATTAACTATTAAAGATTGAAATCCTTGATTTGTTGTACATTCTTTATTGGCAATTGAAACTTCGCCAATAGTAGCCCTTGTAGTTAATAGTATTGTTCCTTTTGGTAATAAAGTTGCAGAGGATTTTTTTAAACCTAATTCACTTATTTTTCTTGTACTGGATTCTACGTAATTATGTTTTATTTCTGTTGGGGTAAACCAATTAATGTTTCCATTCCAGTATTCTTTATTTGAAGTTGAAGGTGTGCCACCACCTACTACTGAAGCTATTTTATTTATTGCTTTTTTCTTCCATTCTCCTTCAAACTCAGGAAACCGCAAGGTGGGTACTAATTTTTTTTCCTTCATCTTAAAAAGGTTTTTCTATTGCTAGCTCTTTACAAAATGCGGCTATTTCTTTGTCTACAGCTTGTATATTTCCTTCTAAAGCTTGTAATTGCTGTGCTACCGCTTGTAGGTCTACTGGCTCTTCTTCTTCAAAAGTATCTACATACCGTGGGATGTTTAAATTGTAGTCGTTCTCTGCAATTTCTTCTAAAGTAGCTACATAACTGTATTTATCGGTAGTGGTTCTTTCTTTATAAGTATCTATAATTTTATCGATATCTTCTCCTCGTAGCTGGTTTTGGTTTCCTACCTTTTCAAAATGCTGAGAGGCATCTATAAACAGTACATTTTCGGTTTCTGTACGGCATTTACTCAATACTAAAATACAGGTAGGAATGCTTGTTCCGTAAAATATATTGGCAGGCAAGCCTATTACAGCATCGAGGTAGTTTAGGTTTTTTATAAGGTATTCTCGTATGTGTCCTTCTGCAGCTCCTCTAAATAATACACCGTGTGGTAGCACACAAGCCATGGTGCCATTGTCTGCCAATTGGTGAATCATATGTTGTACAAAAGCAAAATCTGCCTTACTGCTAGGGGCTAACTTTCCGTATTGAGAAAACCGTTCGTCGTTGTTGTTTAAAGGGTTGTCTTTTCCTTTCCATTTAGCAGAAAACGGCGGGTTGGCTACAATGGCTTCAAACCGTTGGTCGAGGTGTTGTGGGTTCTCTAGGGTGTCTTCTTGTTTTAAATCGAATTGGCGGTAGTGTACATCGTGTAAAATCATATTCATACGAGCCAAGTTGTAAGTAGTACGGTTGAGTTCTTGTCCGTAAAACTCATCTATATCTTCTACCTCTTTTGCCACTCGTAGCAGTAAAGATCCACTCCCACAGGTTGGATCGTACACACTTTTAAGTCTTTTTTTACCAGCGGTAACTAATTTTGCTAAAATGGTAGATACCTGCTGAGGAGTATAAAATTCCCCTGCTTTTTTTCCTGCTCCAGAAGCAAATTGAGCAATTAAATACTCATAAGCATCTCCTAAAACATCGGCATCGGTATCTTCGAGCTTAAAATCTATTTTATTTAAATGAAACAAGACTTTAGCAATTAGCTCGTTTCTAGCCTCTACCGTTCTTCCAAGTTTGGTGCTTCCTAAATCTAAATCTTCAAAGAGCTTAACAAAATCGTCTTCACTTTCTGTACCCATGGTACTTTGCTCGATACTGTTAAGAATACGCTCTAAATCTTCTAGAATAAAACTGCTTTGCCCTTCATTTTTTGTATTTCCTTTGGCAGCAATGGTATGAAAAAGCTCGTTAGGTTTTAAAAAATAGCCTAGTTTATTAAGAGATTCGTCCATAATAGCATCCAAAGTATCTGCATCGGTTACTTTATGGTAATCGGTTTCTTCTTCTCCCTCTAATAAGTAATTGGCATATATGTATTGTTTTTCCGATAGGTATTTGTAAAATATAAAGCCTAAGATGTAGTCTCTAAACTCATCTGCTCCCATTTTCCCACGGAGGGTATTGGCGATATTCCACAATTGTTGTTCGAGTAGTTTTTTATGATCTTCAGACATTTTTGGTATTTAGTTTAAGCACGAAATGTAAAAATAAACAAATGATTTATTCTAGGTATGAATGTAAGGATATATAAAATGGTTAAAATAAGACATCGGTTAAAAGTCGGGTGCACACCCTAAATTTTCATTATAAGGCTGGATGTGTTTCCAAAATGCTTTTCCTGCACTGTTGAGGTAATCGTAAGAGTAATTAAGTTTTGTATTAGAAGCTACTTGGTATAAGTACTCGCTACAATTATAAGAGTATTCATTCTTTTTAAAACATACAATAGCAAAATAATAAGTTTGATAATCTATGGTGGTAGTGTAAAATGTAACCTTGGAAATTGCCGTACTACTAGGGCTATTATAAGTTGAACCATAGCTTTCAGATTTTACAAATTCCATTAATTCATCGCAAGATTGTGCCTGAGTTCCGTAGGTTAATAACAGCAAAAAGACAGTTAGGATTATGTTTTTCATAGGGTTGTAGTTTATAGATATCAAAACTACTTAACTCTTATAAAAAAGACTTACGGAAAACCGTAATGCTATTATTTAACCCCTTATAAAAGCAATAATTAAATTGTGAATAATAATCTTCAATGCTAAAATAAAAGCTTTTAGAACTCAGTTTAGAGGTGTTAAAATGTAGAATTTTTCTAAAAATATAATATAGCATTATAAATAATAGAATTTATGTTTTAAATATTAAATATGCTGTTGCTTAGTTCTAAAAGAAAAGGAGTAGCATTTCTGCTACCCCTCTTAATTCTATTTATATTTAAATTTGTATCCGCTCGTTTGTTTCCTTTCAGACCTACAGACTCTTGCAATACAGGTTTTAGATATTCCTGTTACCCTGCTGGCTTCTGATACAGAGTCAAATTCGTTAACTATTTTATCTTTTAAATCTATTTGGAGAACTTTCTTTTTCCTGAAATCCAAAATAATGGGATATTTTTCATACAATTTATAACTCCAATAAAATCCTGTGCAAGTTTTATTCTGCCCTAAACAGGTATTGCTTATTGAGTTTTTGTGCACATTAACTGCATTTGCCGCACTTTCTAAACAATCATATTCTGCTAATAATTCACCTTTTTTGCTGTACTGATAAACGGTTTTTTTAATACCACCACCTGAATCGGCATTATATCCATCTTCTTTTGAATTATACTTAAGAATATACTGTTTCTCTTTTTCTGCTAATTCATTATTATTACTTGCGGTGTCTAACTGTACCCAATTAAAGTCCTCTGGTTTAAATGTAGCTATTGCTTTATGTAAGATACTTCCTTTATTAATTCTAGCTTTTAATAAATGGTCGTATTTCCTTGATTCTAAACTGACCGTTGTAGCACCTATATATATTTTATTATTCTTAGTATTTATTACCTTATATATAATTTTTTGATTCATTTTTATTTTACACATGTAAAGACTCCATGGTCTTTTCTAGTCTTGTCCATTACTTCCTTAACTCTATCAGAATCACTCTCTTTACAGTACAGTGCATCATAGACATAAAGAACATATATATCCTCTCTGTTGAGCTTTTCTATTACCTCTGACATGATATCCACCTCTTTCTTAAATAGCAGCCTAGAAGTGCTCTTATAGCCGTTTCGAGTTTTATCTTGTAAGATTTTATTAAGCATTTTTGGTTCATTCTTTTTATAGTAATTAAATAGAATGCTTTTTTTCATATGCTTTGGATTTTTATTAAAAAAGGCTAAATGCTCTCTTTTAACTTCTTTAATTTCTTTTCCCAATGATTTTGCAACATCCTGATGAGTTAGATATTTTATTTTACCCCCATAGATGGATATAGCAATATTTGGATGTAATGCAGTAAAATCTAACTCTACTATCTTTTCTCCGTCAATTAAACACAATTCTCTTATCCAGGAAGGCATAAGATTAAAGCTATCAAACACTCTTCCCCCTGATTTAGAGTCTCCAATAATTGGAGTCATATATCCATGTGAAGTTAAGTGTTTGAACTTCTTTATACTATCTTCAATAAAGCTTCTATTTTCTCTATCTTTATAGTGCTTCTTAGGTTTTTTATTCAAGGATGATAGTTGTTTACCTTTTTTAGTTTTATACCCTTGCTTTATTAACTCTTTTCCATGCTTAATAATTTCTTCATTAGATGGAATTGTAATTCTCCCATATACTGATAATAAATTCTTGCCAATAGGATTTTTTTTAGCCTCTTTTTGTTTTTCAAGAATTAACTGCTTCCTTTTGCTAATGGAATCAGGGTTTTTTAATTTATATGTTGTTAAATCTTTTTCATGAAATTTATCTGTTAGTTTGTATTGTTTTGAAGCTACTCCAGATTGGTATGTTTCACGATTTTTTTTATTTCTTTTACACTCTATTATGGGGTAAGCTCCATACATTAATGCATTTAAAACATGAGTATAGTTATACGTATTCTTATTCCCTTTTTTTAATTGTTTATGTAGAATTTTAGAAGATAGACATTTATACCCTTCATCATTCTCTTTAAAGATAGTGGATGTTAAGTTTGATACCATAATTAAGCATTTTTCAACAGCTATATCCTTATTCTTATCTATCCTGTTGAGGATATTCTTTGGTAATCTTTCTATTGCTCTTTTAACTCCTCTAGGAATTGAAATGGTTTTAGCTCTGCATAACGGAGTCGGAAAAGTGTCATTAAAAAGACTTAAAAATTTTCCGTAAAATACTCTTAAAACCCTTGCTGTAAAAGGGTTTTCTGTTGTTAATATATCTGTAGATAAAGGGGTAACATAGTTAGTAGTAATTGTACTAATACTAGTTACCAGTTTAATATTATTATAATACATTTATTTATAATATAATTAATGTCCTTTTACCTATTTACTATACATATCTAGAATTATATGTTAGTATATAGGCATATCAAAATATGTCCTTTATGGAATTTTGTTTGAAGCTTAAATTTTTATAATATAATTTGAAGAATTTTGTAATTTAATGTCCTTAGCTTCATTTGAATTTTTGCAAAAGAAAGAATAATTTTTTTAATAACCAAAAAAAATATTACTTTTTTAAATAAATAAGAGCTCAAGTTGTGTTGAGCCCTTATTTTACTGCTGTTATAAAGGGTTATTTATTAAATAAATAATTACTTTTAAGTATCTACTTATATATAGATAATAGATTTAACCTCATTATTCGATTATAATATTGAAATGATAGTAGTAATATGCTTCCCCGTGAATTATATAAACTGTTATTAAAGAGCTACTTATTTTTACTTGCTCTACAGATACTAATTCTCCCTCTTTCATTGTGGCAATATTGTATTTCAATTCAACCTTAAACGGACATTTTAGCTCTATAATTCGACCGTAAAAGGTAACTACAAGAATACTATATGGGGAAGCATATTTTAACAAATCAGCCCATTGCTTCTCATTCATAAACTGTAGAAATATGAATAAATTAATTATTTAAAAACCAATTTGGTGTTCCGTTTTTTAATGAAACACCTATGTTTTGGACTAGCTCGAAAGAGTTTACCGATCGTTCTAAGAAACTATCTATATAACTGGATTTATTTGCCTCGGTTAATAAATTATATAACCGCCATAGGTTGATATCTCCATTAGAATTTCTACTGAAATTTGAACAATTATAATATTCTTTAACTACATTGTTAATCTGTGAGTCGTTTAATAGTACAGGGAATATGCCGCACTGTTCGTTTTTTGGTAAATGTTGGTACATCCTTAATCTACCTATAAGGTGGGCAAACTGCTTTTCAGAAAGAGAGTGTGAGCTCATATTGTTGAGAGCTTCTATTTGCTCTTGCTGATTGTATTCTTTAAATAAGTTTAAAATGCCTGTATGTAATTCTGAAATAGAAGAAATTCTAATTTCATTACATAAACCATCTGTGCTTACACATAGGTTTGTGCACACTTTGTTTTGAAACCCTATAAAAACTTTAAATTTCTCAACTGTTTTTTTACTATAAAGATTCTCTTGATTTAAAGATCGCACTCCACCTACAGTTAAAGAAAGGGTGTTGTTTTGTATCTTAGTCTGTATTTGAGGTATTTCAATTAGGAAAGCACATCTTTCATAATAAATGGTTTTTTCATGCTCTACGAGCTCTTTTACGGGCTTTCCTATGGCAGACGGTATTCTTCCCTTAATCATATGAGAAACTCTGATATTAGGCTTGTTTGGAGTAAATTCAGGAAGTAAATCCTCAACTATGTTTTGAGTTTCATTAATAAATTCATAATGGCTTATTGTGGTTTCGTTATCCTTACTAAATACTGGGATAATACAATCGTTTTTTAAATGATTTAATGTTACTTCAACTGTATTTGCTCCTATAAATTGTTTATTCTCATTTATAGATAAAACTTCCTCGTCTCTAATTACATGGTTGTTAGTTATGATTTCCATTTTTTTTATTTTTTTGGTGATTTAATACTTCTGAATCGTTTAATAAGTGAGTTTTGATGTTTTCTAACTCAGTTTTTTTCTCTATTATAAGAGGTTGAATTTGTGACTTAATAAAATGATATTTATTGTAAAGGTGACGTAAGCCTTCAATAGTAGTACATTCATTAATTTCATCTTTTATCTTATCTATAGAATATATGCCTTGGCCCCATTCCACTAATTTCTTCCCAGTTGTGGAGTTAATAACAAACTCAGGTTTATTCATAAATAGACCAGTTCTGTCTTTTGATGCTTTAGCTAAGTGTTTATCATTAATCAGTTCTAAGTTTACCGTAAGTTCATATTCAAATCCTTCTCTTGTTATTTCTTTAGTACCATGTTTTACTACTTTTGTTTTACCATTCATATCTGATTCCATTGAATAATCTATTTTTCTACGAACAGTTGTAATTACATGACATTTAGATTGTAAAATTGCATCTATAAAAGCAGTATGGCGAGGGGTTATTTTAGCCCAATCTTGGAACCGACCTCCCAATTTTTCATGAATTTCCAAACATCCTCCTTTGCCTTGCCATTCGTGTGTTATGCTATCAATAATAATAACCTCCATTTTAGCATTTTCACAGGCTCTAATGGCTTGAATATACCGTTCTGGGCTATATGGTTCATTTAATTGTAAAACATTAAAATCGCCCAGATTTGCATATAAATTAGCACTGTTGTTTTCTGTATCTATTATGGCTATTTTAGTCCAATCGTTTGTTATGCCATAGGCTAATAGTAATGCGGAATACGTCTTGCCAAACCCTGATGCTCCAGAAAGACCTATTCTAAGTTTAATTATTTCTCTTTGAGCTACTTGTAATTTCATAATTCTATTTTTTATTAACCATATAACAAAAAAAGAGCTCCATAATAGGAACTCTTTAAATCTGTTATATTAAGTTTTAGTTAGATAATTTTTTCATTAGCATTCATAACATGTTGATTTAAGACTTCTAAATTCTCATCAACATACTCCCAGCGATGGGTAAGCTGTAATACCTCTCCGCTATCTTCAATTACATATTGATAGGGTTCGCAATCTATTCGTCTAATTTCTCCATTAAACTGAGTGCCTACTAAATTTTTGCATGTTTCTTTATCAAAAGTTGTAGGAACTGTGCTTGTTCTAGCAGTAAAATAAATCCTTCCTGTTTTTTCACTTTTAACAGGTTCAACACCTCCTTGAAGTATTAAAGCATAGAAACTCTCACCTTCACTTTTGGTGATGGTCTTAAAATCTTTTACGGTTACCATAATTTTAAAAGTTATAAGTTATACAATGACGGGGGTGTCCCCCCAATTACTAAAGCAGGGGGGGTGATGTATGGATTGTTACTCGTTTATACAGATTGTAAATCCAAAAAAGAGAGTCTATTTCGTGTAGGGTTTTCTGTATCTGTCTTTAATATACTCTGTTTGTGGTAATTAATAATAAAAATTAATAGTTTTTGCCTAAAACTCTTGTTCTAAAGCAGGATGCTAAATTAATAGATCAATTGTCTGTAAGTATATGGGTTTATTTTCTTGTTAAAACACTTATCTCTTTCCCGTTTTCAAAATTATACAAAATCAAGTTTTGCTTATTTGTAAACTTATATGCATATTTTTTCGGATATTCTTCTTGTATGGTTATTGAAGGATAGTCTGAGTCTAATTTCCATTCTCCTTGATACTCTATTCTATCAGAATTACCAATCTCAAATTTTCCGTCCAAAGAAAAAACTATCCAATCATTAGATTTATAATCATTCCAAGCGCCCACAAACTTACTGTCATTTTCAATTTCATTTGGGTAATTAATAATTTTTCTATATTTAATACTCTTAATAGTATCAGTTATTAAAATTGTTTTATCTCGCCTTTTATATTCAATAGGCTCTTTATTTAATCGTATTTCAAATTTTTTAATCCATTGATTTTTTTTATTGTACTCATACTTATATTGAGTTCCAAATCTTTTACCGAAACTATTACCTGAACTATAGTATACAGAATCTAACAAGCCTTTTTTGTTAAAAACATATTTCGATATTTGCAAATTTATACTATTCTGATTTGAATAATTATATCCATATCTCAATTGTAAATTATTGTTGTCAGGAAAGATTTCAAAATCAGGAGTGTAGGGTATGTTGTCGTTAAACCTTCTGCCAGTTATATTTATACTATCTTTAAAGTAATTATAGTACGCAGTTAAATATATATCGCCATTTTTATTAATAAAAGACTCTTCGATCACTCTATTGTTGTCTATTTTGCTAATTCCGGAGGTGTGTTCATATTTACCAAAAATATTAGAATCCTTTCGGTTAAATTTTATTCTATTACCAAAGGAATCATATTCGTAAATTATTGAATTTGAGATTCTCCCTTTATAATCATATTTGTGAAGTTCGATTAAGTTTCCAGATATATCGTATATATATACTAAAGGTTGCTTTTTATTTAAATCTCCATCTAAAAAACTGTTCATTTGATTTATTGAAGTAAAAGAATATTCCTCAGCCCTCCATATTTTATGTTCTTCTTTGGAGTTATTTTCATTTGAACAAGATAGATATAGTCCTATAATTAAAAGTGTAGTTAATAATTTAAATAATCTCATAGTAGTATTAGTTTGATTTAAAAATAATGATTTATTGAGTTTTATATTTACGGTTTTCCGTATTTGGTTTATTTATTTAATTTTTTCATTAAAATGTTGATTTCTTCACTTACTTTCTTTTTAACTATTTTTCCATAATAATCTTCAGTAATACTCATGCTTGAATGTCCCAATAATTCAGATACTATTTCCATGGGTACATTGTTGTAAAGAAGTACTGTAGAAGCAAAGGTTTTTCTAGCGGTATGATGGGTTACTCTTTTATCAATACCAATAATTACTGCAATCTCTTTTAGATATGAATTGATTTTCTGATTACTGATTTTAGGGAATACATATTTATTTTTATATCCAGAATCATACTTTACCATAATATTGCAAGCCTTTGGGAGTAAAGGAACAGCTATGTCTTTTCCTGTTTTTTCTCTTTTCATCTGAATCCACTTGTTTCCATCAAACCCATTAATTATATGCCTATTTTCTAGTCGACTCATTTCATTATAGGCTAAACCAGTGTAGCAACAGAAGATGAATAAATCTCGTACAAATTCTAATCTACTTTGATGGAAGCTATGATTTTCTATTTTTTCTAATTCCTTCTGGTTTAAGAAAACGACGCTTTTAGTTACTTTCTTTGGTTTGTGTAGCATAAACGGATCTTTGTCTAAGTAGCCTTCTGATACAGCTATTTTAATAGGCTTCCTAAAGCGCTGTATAGACTTGTTTATTGTTATCTGAGCTTGGTTCTTTTCTATTTTCAGATAGTATTCTAAATCATCTAAAAACTGCTGATTAAGTTTATTAAGTGGATAGTCATTCTTTTTATATTCGTTTTGTATGAATGAAGCTACATGGTTGCAGACATAATTGAATTTATTCCAAGTAGCTCTTTTTATATCCTTACCGATAAGTTTTTCTTGTTTAGCTAAGTATTTTTTGAAATAACTAACAACACCATCTTCTTTTTTTACATTCTTGTTTAGATATTTTAGCAGAATATCATTAACTGTAAAGTCATTATCTTCTAATTGAAGTTTTAGATATGCTTTTTCAAGTTTAGATTTAATCAGTGCTAATTCTGCATTAAGAATGGAGTTGTTTTTGCTATTAGATACTGCTAGCTGTTTTTTGGAATTCCAATCATCAGGATTTACAAATAATCCAGTATTAAATGGCTTTCTTTTCTTCTTAAATGTAATTCTGCAAATGATAGGGCAGACACCTCTCTTGTTTGTTTTAGTTTTACTAACTACATAAAGGATTGATAATTTTTCTTGATGCATAACCAATTCGTTTTAAGTTGAACAATTGGCATACAATTCAGTTTTGATAATGGGAACCCAATATATTTTTTTGGGAACCTAATTAGAAACCTAATTTCTCTCAAAAAACTTAACAAGTTGACTTTTTAGTGGAAATACGTAAAATGCAGTTAATGTAGTTAAACCTGCATTACAAAAGCTTATAAAAGCAAAAAATCCAGCCTATTTTGTAGACTGGATTCTAATTTTGCTCCCCCTCTTGGGCTCGAACCAAGGACCCTCTGATTAACAGTCAGATGCTCTAACCAACTGAGCTAAGGAGGAATTTATATTTAAATACTTCTAAGCCTTTATAGATGCTTGCTTGAGAAGCTTTTTATTCCTGTTTTGCGGATGCAAATATATATGTTTTTTTCTTTACACCAAACAAAAAATAAACTTTTTTATTTTATTTGAAAATCGCCTTATAAAGGTCGTTTCCGTTGGCGTACAAAAGTAATGCAATTAATATAAAGAAACCAATCATTTGTGCATATTCTAAGAATTTTTCACTTGGTTTTCTTCCCGTAATCATTTCATATAATAAGAACATTACATGTCCTCCATCGAGTGCTGGAATTGGTAAAATGTTCATAAATGCCAGAATTATAGATATAAAGGCGGTAGAAAGCCAGAATCCTTGCCAGTCCCATGTCTCAGGAAAAAGCTTCGCAATGGTTCCAAATCCACCTACTTCTGTAGCTCCTTTTTTGGTAAAAAGAAACTTCATGGAGCTTATATAATCTCTTAAGGTCCAATATCCGTAGTTAATTCCTGCAGGAATAGCTTCCGCTAAGCTATATGTTTTCTTGGTAATATCTTTTTCAGTTAAAGAATATCCATAGGAAATTCCAATAGTATTATCTTCTTCTGGAGTAACCGATATGGTGTCGGTAATTTTATTTCTTTCAACAACAAGACTTAAAGCCTTCCCGTTTGCATTTTTTAGCTTGTCGGAAAATTCATCAGCAAAAGTAATAGCATTACCATCTACAGAAACAATTCTGTCGTTAGTTTGCAGTCCAGCCATAGCAGCAGGTCTATCGGGAAATATACTATCTAAAATTGGAGCTGTACGGGGTGTAAAAGGTTTTAAAACTCCTTGTTTGTATAAATAGGTGCCTAAGGTATCGGGCAAACTTAAAGTTTCAGTTTTGCCGTTAGGATGCTTTACTTCTATATTTTCAATGCCTCTAACAACAACCAATCTGCTTATATCTAGTATATTTTCAGGAGCTTTGCCATCAATTTTTAATATTTTGTCTCCATCTTTAAATCCATATTGCTCTATTTGATCTGCAACTGCAAATCCATTTGGAAAAACATTTTGAGAAACTTCATTACTTCCCCAAGCATATAATACCATGGCATAGATAAAGAAACCAAGTAAAAGGTTTACAGTAACCCCGCCTAACATAATAATTAAACGTTGCCAAGCTGGTTTGGAACGGAATTCCCATGGTTGAGGTGGTTGTGCCATCTGCTCCTTGTCCATGCTCTCATCTATCATTCCCGAAATTTTAACATAACCTCCCAATGGAAGCCACCCGATACCATATTCGGTTTCGCCTATTTTCTTTTTGAATAAAGCGAATTTTACATCAAAGAATAAAAAGAATTTCTCAACACGAGTTTTAAAGATTTTGGCTGGAATAAAATGACCAAGCTCATGTAAAATAATAAGTATAGATAAACTTAAAAAAAGTTGAATAGCCTTAACTAAAATTGGACTCATAAATTAGGTTTCATTTTCAATCGGACAAAAGTAACGTTTTACTTCTATATAGCACAATCAAAATGAAGTATGCCTAAGTTTTTATGATGGTTTTAAGATAAAAAGCTCATTTTTCCTGCCTATTGTTGTATTTTTGCAAGCACATTAAATGTAACAAGATGCTACAATTCTTTAGCAAATTCAAATACTTATTTATTACCCTTTTTGTACTTTCGGTAATTATTATCAGTTTAATTTACCAAGCCCTAAAACCAAAGGAGCGTTTGGCTATTTACGAACCTTCTATGGTGAATGCGGAATTGGTGGACACTAGTGTGCAATACATTAGGAAGTATCATAAAATTGCTCCTTTTAAATTGATAAATCAAAATGGAGATACTATTACGGAAGCCAATTATAAAGATAAAATTTATGTAGCCGATTTCTTTTTTACTACTTGTCTTTCTATCTGTCCAATGATGACCGATAATATGGTTAGAATTCAGGAAAAAATTATAAACGATCCCGAGGTGATGTTGCTTTCTCACTCGGTTACGCCTGTTATAGATTCTGTACCGCGACTCAAAGCGTATGCAGAAGAAAAAGGGGTTGTTGACAGTAAATGGAATATGGTTACTGGAGATAAAAAACAGATTTATAACCTTGCTCGTAAAAGTTATTTGGCTGTTAAAACTGTTGGAGATGGCGGCCCTTTTGATATGATTCATACCGAAAACTTTATTTTAGTTGATAAAGAGAAACGAATTCGTGGTTTTTACGATGGCACTAAAGAAGAAGATATCCAACAACTCCTACACGATATTGAAGTGCTAAAAAATGAGTATAAATCTGGTTCTTAGGTTTTTTTTGAGTTGAAAGGTGGGAGTGGAGAGTTTGTAAAGTGAAAAGTTAAGAAGTTATCGAGTTATGTTGTTACGATGTTACAAAGAAAAAAACTGCTTACTGAATCCTTTTTTTATTGAAAAATTTAAAGATTGAAGGATTGAAAGAGGTCGGAAGACGGAAGACCGAAGTCGGAAGCTAATAAGAATACAGAGAAGGGAATATAGATTTGTATCCTTATTCTTTTGAGAATCTTTAGTTTACCATAAACAATAAAAAATTCGACAATTTATACAATCATAACTTAGCCTCTCTGCACCTTTGAGTCAAAAAGTTACGCTGTTATGGAGTTACGCTGTTACAAAGAAAAAAACTCCCTAAATCCTACATCTTACTGAATACAACGACTCCCTACTTCGGACTTCCGTCTTCATTTCATTTCCTCATTTCCAAATTAGCATATTTATAACTTTGCCCCTCTGTCCCTTTGAACCTTTGCCTCTTTGAGTCAAAAAGTTATCGAGTTGTGTTGTTACGATGTTTCAGGGAAGTTTTTTACCTTCTGTCTTCTGAACACTGCATTCTGTCTCCCAACTCCCGACTTCCGTCTTTATTTCATTTCCTCATTTCCAAATTAGCATATTTATAACTTTGCCCCTCTGTCTCTTTGAACCTTAGCCTCTTTGAGTCAAAAAGTTACGCTGTTATGGAGTTACGCTGTTACAAAGAAGAAACTGCTTACTGAACACTTTTCTTTTTATTGAAAAATTTAAAGATTGAAGGATTGAAAGAGGTCGGAAGACGGAAGACCGAAGCTAATAAGAATAAAGAGAAGAGAATATAGATCTGTGAAGTCAGAAGTCCGAAGACAGAAGTTTATAAAGAAAAAACTGCCAACTGAATATTTTTCTTTGTATTGAAAAATTGAAGAAGTCGGGAGTAAAGAGAGGACAGCAAATAGCTTAGAGCATGTTTTTAGGAAAGTTTTTTACCTTCTGTCTTCTGTTTTCTGTCTCCCAACTCCCGACTTCCGTCTTTATTTCATTTCCTCATTTCCAAATTTATAGCTTTGTCCCTTTGTACCTTTGAACCTTTGCCTCTTTGCAACTTTGAATCAAAAAGTTAAGAAGTTATCCAGTTATGTTGTTACGATGTTTCAGGGAAGTTTTTTACCTTCTGTCTTCTGTCTTCTGTCTTCTGTCTTCTGTCTTCTGTCTTCTGTCTTCTGTCTTCTGTCTTCTGTCTTCTGAACACTGCATTCTGTCTCCCAACTCCCGACTTCCGTCTTCATTTCATTTCCTCATTTCCAAATTAGCATATTTATAACTTTGTCCCTTTGTCCCTTTGTCCCTTTGAACCTTTGCCTCTTTGCAACTTTGAATCAAAAAGTTAAGAAGTTATCGAGTTATGTTGTTACGATGTTTCAGGGAAGTTTTTTACCTTCTGTCTTCTGTCTTCTGTCTTCTGAACACTGCATTCTGTCTTCCGACTTCGGACTTCCGTCTTCTGAACACTGCCTACTGCCTACTGTTTTCTTGCCAATCGTCATAAACATCTATTAAATAATTTCTTCAAACCTAATTTTTATATTACTTTTGCTTACTTAAAATGAATCTAAATAAGGTTTGAAGTTGACAATTGCACATTTAAAACGAGGCGAACGCGCCATTATAAAAGAATTTTCTACAGATATTATCCCAATTAAGCTCCTTGAAATGGGTTGTTTGCCGGGGAATGAAGTTGAACTGCTCCAAATAGCGCCTTTTAAAGACCCTTTGTATTTAAACATAAATGGTTCGTTTTTGGCAATTCGTCGAGAAACTGCGCTTCAGATAGAAATAGACATTATTGAAAACAATGCCATATGAGTAAGCAGATTAATGTTGCCCTCATAGGGAATCCAAATACAGGAAAGACTTCAGTATTTAATCAGTTAACAGGATTAAATCAAAAAGTAGGGAATTACCCAGGAATTACGGTTGAAAAAAAGGAAGGGGTTTGTAAACTTCCGAGAGGCGTAAAAGCTCATATTATAGATTTACCAGGAACGTATAGTTTAAACGCCAATTCTCTTGACGAAAATGTAGTTATAGAATTGTTGCTGAATAAAAACGACAAAGACTTTCCAGATGTTGCTATTGTTGTTACAGACGTTGAAAACCTTAAAAGAAATTTACTTCTTTTTACACAAATTAAAGATTTAAAAATACCGACTATTCTAGTTGTTAATATGGCAGATAGAATGGAGCGGAGAGGGATTTCTATAGACCAAGAAATTCTTGAAAAGAGATTAAATACCAAGGTTGCTGTTGTAAGTACACGTAAAAAGCAAGGGATAGATAATCTAAAAGAATTAATTACAAACTATAAAAATATATCTACAGAACCTTGCGTAGATGCAACGGTTATAGATTCTGAATATTTCGGCGGATTAAAGTCGGCTTTCCCACAACAGGATATTTATAAATTATGGTTGGTAATTACTCAAGATGCTAACTTTGTTAATTTAGATAGGAATTTAGTGAAAGATACTTCTGCTTTTTCCACAAAATCTAAATCAGAATTAAAAAGAATGCAACACAAAGAAACGGTGTTGCGATACCAATTTATAAATGGAGTTTTAAAAGAAGGTTATAAAGTTGATGAAAATGCTGCTAAAGGGTTTCGTGCTTCTTTAGATAGAATTTTAACCCATAAAATATGGGGATATGTAATTTTCTTTTTAATACTTCTTACTATTTTTCAAGCTATTTACGATTGGAGTAGCTATCCAATGGATTTTATTGATGCTACTTTTGCATCGTTTAGTGAGTGGGCAAAAGAAACCTTACCACCGGGGACGTTAACCAATTTAATTGCTGAAGGTATTATTCCTGGACTTGGAGGAATTGTGATTTTCATTCCACAAATAGCCTTTTTATTTCTCTTTATTTCCATCCTAGAAGAATCTGGATATATGAGTCGCGTTGTATTTTTAATGGATAGAATAATGCGTAAGTTTGGGCTAAGTGGGAAGAGTGTGGTGCCTTTAATTTCTGGAACTGCTTGTGCTATTCCAGCGGTAATGGCTACCAGAAATATAGAGAACTGGAAAGAGCGCCTTATTACTATTTTGGTAACTCCTTTTACAACCTGTTCTGCTAGGCTCCCTGTATATCTAATTATTATCTCATTGGTTATTCCAAACGATCGTTTTTTAGGGATGAATCTGCAAGGTTTTACCTTGATGTTGCTATATTTATTAGGTTTTGGAATGGCCGTTTTTTCTGCATGGCTCTTAAATAAAATTTTAAAAATAAAAAGTAGAACTTTCTTTGTGGTAGAAATGCCAAGTTATAAGCTTCCGTTGTTAAAAAATGTAGTTATTACGGTGGTGGAAAAAACAAAAAGCTTTGTGTTTGGCGCAGGTAAAATTATTTTAGCCATTTCTATAGTTTTATGGTTTCTAGCTTCCAATGGTCCTTCAGAGAAGTTCCATAATGCAGCAGAGATAATTACTGCGCAAAGCGAGTCTCAACATTTATCGGAGGACGAACTTTCTACAAAAATAGCGTCTTATAAATTACGAAATTCTTATATTGGGATTGCTGGAAAAGCAATAGAACCTGCTATTTTACCCTTAGGATACGATTGGAAAATAGGAATAGCAGTAATCAGTTCGTTTGCAGCTAGAGAAGTTTTTGTAGGAACATTAGCAACAATTTATAGCGTTGGAAGTGACGAAGAAGAGACTATAAAAAACAGAATGGCATCAGAAACGCATCCCGAAACAGGAGCGCCGCTGTTTAATTTAGCTTCTGGAATTTCGTTACTATTGTTTTATGCCTTTGCAATGCAATGTATGAGTACACTTGCTATTGTAAAACGAGAAACAAATAGTTGGAAATGGCCTGCCGCTCAGTTAATATTTATGAGTGGATTTGCTTATGTTGTAGCGCTAATTGCGTATCAATTAATTAAATAGTTTTAGAATGGATTTTCAAAGTATTATAGTTTATATCATCTTAATTTTAGCTGTTGCATATTTAACGCTTAAATTTATATTCCCTAAAACACTTAATTCCTTATTAGGGAAAAATAATAACGGAAACTGCGGGGAAGGAGATTGTAACTGCCATTAATATATGTCGAAACGCGATTTAAAAAAGTATCTTCAAACTTTAAAAAAGAAAGAACTTGAGGCACAAGTTTTAGATTTATATACTCGCTTTAAAGACGTAAAAGTGTATTATGATTTTGTTTTTAATCCGAAAGAAGATAAATTAATTGACGAAGCAAAAACAAAAATTGCTAACGAGTATTTCCCAGTAACTAGAAGAAAACCAAAAGCCAGACGTTCCATCGCTCAAAAATATATAAAACATTTTTTAGAGTTGGGAGTTAATTCAATTCTAGTTGCAGATGTAATGTGGTTTAACATTGAAATAGCTCAAACTTTTAATAAAGAAAAAATGCTTAAAAGTGATGCTTTTTATAAGAGTATGGCAAAGTCTTTTGATGAAGCTGTTAAATATACCATGCAACACGGACTCATGAGCGATTATAAAGAAAGGTTAGTTGCTATTTATCAAGAAGCAAAAAGCCAGCAATGGTCATCGCTACACATCATTGAAGCTTCTCTTGATTTAGTAGATTGATTCTTCGTGGAAAGTCTAATTCCATAAATCTTAGCCTGAGGATTATTAAAGTAACTTTACTTTGGATAATAATTCATATTTTGTTCCTTTAAATTTATACTGATAAAACTCTCTTTGAGAGGCTTGCAATGACTAAAATAATAACCTTTACAAAAGGATAAAGAAAGTGAAGGTTTTTAAGAAAGCAAGATTTTATGGTCATTACAGTTTGGTCTTTTATTATACAGCGAAGCGGTCTTGTATCTTTGTTCAGACACTAGCGCTTAATTATATAAAATATTGAAAATTAACTTAAAATTTTTCGAATGAAAAAACTATACAATACGCTACTATTTTTTTGTTTTTCTTTAGGAATTATTACAGCACAAGAAAAGCTTTCGGATATTAATAAATCTGAAATTTTAGAGGTTTTTAATCAGCAAGAACTAGCTTGGAATCGAGGAGATATCCCAGCATTTATGGAAGGGTATTGGAAATCTGAAGATTTAGCCTTTTCAGGTTCCTCGGGGGCTGTATTTGGATGGGAGGCAACAAAAGAGCGCTACCTAAAAAGTTACCCAGATACTACTGCAATGGGGAAATTAACTTTTGAAGTAATTAAACTACAACAAGTAAAAGACGGGGTAGCGCAAATGATAGGATCCTTTTATTTAAAAAGAACTATAGGCGATTTAAGTGGTTATTTTACATTGGTATGGCGTAAGTTTGATGGACAATGGGTTATAATAAGCGACCATACATCGTCTGCAAACTAAAAAAATTTCGTTCAAGTATCAATTTTAGTATTTATTATTGGGTAAAATTAACCCAATGCCACGTCTAAAGTCATCATTACAATAAAACCACCAATAAAACCTAAGGTAGAGATATCGGTATGGTTTGCTTGTTGAGATTCTGGAACTACTTCTTCTACCACTACAAAAATCATTGCACCAGCAGCAAAGCAGAGTGCATATGGTAAAATTGGCTCAAAGGTAAGTACTGCCCATGCGCCGAGAACAGCAGCAATAGGCTCTACAATAGCCGATAATTGTCCGTAGTTAAAGCTTTTCCATCTACTTAAACCTAAGCCTCGCAAGGGCATAGCTACAGCAAAACCTTCAGGAAAATTCTGAATTCCAATACCAAGTGCTAAAATAACAGCACCTTCAATAGAAGCTTCTGGAATTCCAGCGGCAACACCCCCAAATAAAACTCCAATTGCTAATCCTTCAGGAATATTATGCATGGTAATAGCAAGTGTAAGTAATACAGATTTATGCCAAGGGGTTTTAATACCTTCTTTTTCGCTCATTTTAAAATTAACATGTAAATGAGGTAGTATTTTATCTAAGGCGAAGATAAATAAAGCTCCTAATCCAAAGCCAGTAACTGCCGGGATGGTTTTTATAAATCCTTCTCCAGGGCTCATTTCAATTCCTGGTGCTAATAAGCTCCAGAAACTAGCGGCAACCATTACACCTCCCGTAAACCCTAACATTCCATCAAAGAGTTTCCGATTCATTTTTTTAAAGAAAAAAACGAGAGAAGCACCTATTGCTGTAAGTCCCCAAGTAAAAAGGGTTGCATAAAAAGCAGCTAAAGTAGGATCTATTTCTCTTAAATAATTTACAATATCGTTAAACATAAGGATTGGTTATTTTACAATTAATACTGGTGTTTTTACTCGATGACGTACTTTGTCAATCGTTGTTCCGAAAATTAAGTCTTTAAAAAATTCATGACCATGAGTTCCCATAATGAGAAGATTGTAATTTCCGTTATTTATAATTTTTGGGATTTGCTTTTTTGGACTCCCAAAATCCAATTTTATATCGACTTTATAGCCTTGTGCTATTAATATTTTTTGATAAGACTCTAAGTATTCCTTGTCGGTTGCTGCTTCATGGTCGTTAATCTCTTTACCGTAAATTAAAGCTCCAGCAGTTTCTACAATATGAATTAGTGTGTATTCAGCATTATTCTTACCTAATTTTAGAGCCATATCAATCCCTTTTTTATCAGCCTCAGAAAAATCAATTGCAATTGCAATGTTTGTATAATCATGTGCAGTAGGGAGTTTATTAAATTGAACTTTATCAATATGAGGAACATGTTTTTCTTTCCGTTCTTTATGAGTGGGATAAAATAAAATATAAAAAAGCAGCGCAATAGCTCCAATAGCTAGAGGAATTATAACTACCCAGATCCATAGAGGGTGTTGGCTAGTGAGTAGCCATTTAGAAACTTCGTTGTAAACGAGTTTTATATTTAAAGAAATAATGACCAAAGCAATTATCCAAGAAATAATTTTAATAGGTGTTTTAATGGCAAATTTTCCCATTAATTTTTTATTACTTACAAAATGTATGAGAGGAATAACGGCAAAGCCTAATTGTAAGCTTAAAATAACCTGACTAAAAACGAGAAGTTTTCCTGTTGCTCCTTCTCCTAAAATTAAAATGGTTAATACCGCAGGTACTATAGCTAGAATTCTCGTTATAATTCTTCGTACCCAAGGTTGAATTCTCAGATTTAAATACCCTTCCATTACAATTTGTCCCGCTAGTGTTCCAGTAACGGTAGAGCTTTGTCCGGCAGCAATTAATGCAAGAGCAAAAAGGATTGGTGCCCATTTAGAACCTAATAATGGTGCTAATAATTTATGTGCATCTTGAATTTCTGCAATTTGAAACATCCCATTTTTATAGAATGTGGCGGCAGCAAGGATCAAAATAGCAGCATTCACAAAAAAAGCAAGGTTTAAAGCAATTGTCGAGTCGATTAAATTGTACTTAATTGCCTGCTTTATGCTTTTAAAATCCCTATTAAATTTTCTAGTTTGTACTAAAGACGAATGTAAATATAAATTGTGAGGCATTACTGTAGCACCAATAATTCCAATAGCAATATATAAAGCGTCACTGTCTGGAATAGATGGAATTAATCCAGAGGCTACAGCTGTAAAATCTGGCTTTGCAAAAAACATTTCAAAAAGAAAAGAGAGTCCTATAATACTTATTAGTGCAATAATAAAGGCTTCCATTTTCCGAATACCTTTATTTATTAAAAAAAGTAACAAGAAGGTATCAAGCATGGTAAAACAGACACCCCAGAGTAATGGAATGTCAAATAACAGCTGTAAACCAATTGCCATTCCAAGTACTTCTGCTAAATCTGTTGCCGCTATGGCAATTTCAGCTAAAAAATAAAGAATGTAGTTTATAAATTTTGGATAACTCTCTTTAGAGGCTTGAGCCAAATCTTTACCTCTAACAATTCCTAAACGTGCACTTAAACTTTGCAGTAATAATGCCATAATATTAGACATTAATAACACCCAAAGTAAGGAATATCCAAATTGACTTCCTCCTGCTATATCGGTAGCCCAATTTCCAGGATCCATATAACCAACACTTATTAAATAGGCTGGTCCAAAGAATGAAAGGATACGTTTCCAAAGAGATTTTTGGGAAGTAGTATTAATACTTTCATGGACTTCATCCAATGAATGGTGACTCTCCTTAGACATATTAATTAGTTTTCAGGAAGATATTATTGGCAGTCATAGCGGAGATATTAATCTCAGAATCATTGAGTTTTATTAGCACTGAGTTGTCAAAAGGTTCCTTGTTTAATACCGTAATTTCTTCTCCTAACGCAATGTTTAGTTTGTCGAGATATCTTAAAAACTCTGAAGAAGAATCTTTCACTCCTACCACAATTCCTTTTTTTCCTTTTTTTATTGAACAAAGGAGTGTTTTTTCCACTTTTTTAATGTTTCCATTACTGTCTGGAATTGGATCGCCATGTGGATCTATTCTAGGATAATCTAAAAAAGTATCTAGTTTCTCAATAAGTTTATCACTTTTTATATGCTCTAATTCTTCTGCAATATCATGAACTTCATCCCAAGAAAAATTAAGTTTTTCAACTAAAAAAAACTCCCATAGCCTATGTTTACGTATAATTTTTGCCGCATATGCTTTTCCTTCTTCTGTTAATCTAGCTCCTTGGTATTTTTTATAATGAACCACTTTTTTTTCTGCTAACCTTTTTATCATATCAGTAACAGATGATGCTTTGGTGTCCATTTGTGCCGCTATGGCATTGGTAGAAACTCCTTTTTGCTCATCTTTTGATAAATGATATATGGCTTTAATATAATCTTCTTCTGAAAGCGTCATGCTATTTTTAGTTTGTACAAAAATACATTTTATTATTTAAAAACAAATTTTTAGATTTGTCTAAAAATTATTTTAGATGAAAATTAATAATAAATATTTAGTACTATTAATAGCCTTGATTTCATTTGATTCGGTATTTTCTCAACAAGTAAAAGGTGTTGTTACTTCAGGTGGGAGTCCGTTAGCTTATGCGAATGTGTATATAAAAGGAACGCAAAATGGAACATCAACCGATGAGAATGGAGTTTTTGAAATTAATAATATCAGTAATGGAGAACATATAATTGTAGCTTCTTATACTGGTTTTTCTACGGAAAGCAAAAAAATTAATGTGAAGGAAAATTCGCTAACTGTAAATTTTATATTGCACGAAAATTCTAGTTTGGAGGAGGTTGTAATTACTGGAACTTTGAAACCTGTAAGTAGGATGGAAACGCCAGTGCCTGTAGAGGTATATAAGCCTGCATTTTTTAAAAAAAATCCTACTGCAAATGTTTTTGAAGCTTTGCAGAACGTAAATGGAGTCCGTCCACAGCTTAATTGTAATATTTGTAATACTGGAGATATTCATATAAACGGATTAGAAGGTCCTTATACAATGGTTTTAATTGATGGAATGCCTATTGTAAGCGGATTATCAACGGTGTATGGACTTTCTGGAATTCCAAATTCTTTGATTGAAAGAATGGAAATTATTAAAGGACCAGCTTCTTCTTTATATGGGAGCGAAGCGGTTGGGGGGCTCATAAATATAATTACAAAAACTCCACAATATGCCCCAAAACTTACGGTAGATACTTTTGTTTCTTCTTGGGGAGAATTTAATTTGGATGTTGGATACAGAGCCTTGTTAGGTAAAAAAACTTCCTTTTTATTTGGAGCTAATTACTTTAATTTTAATCAGACTATAGACAATAACAACGATAATTTTACTGATCTTACTTTGCAGAATCGTATTTCTTTATTTCAAAAGTGGGATTTTAAGAGAAAAGATAACCGTTTATTCTCTTTAGCATCACGTTATTTTTATGAAGATAGATGGGGAGGAGAATTGCAATGGACTCCAGAATATAGAGGAGGTGATGAAATTTATGGAGAAAGTATCTATACGTCTAGATGGGAATTTCTTGGAAAATATCAACTTCCTTTTAAAGAAAACTTCCTTTTTACTTTTTCATATACAGACCATAATCAGAATTCGGTTTACGGAGATGTTCCCTATTTGGCAGATCAACGGATTGGATTTGGGCAGCTTACTTGGGATAAAAAAATAAATAAACACGATTTACTTTTTGGTGCAGCTTTGCGCTATAATTTCTACGATGATAATACTGCTGCAACAGCAGAAATGGATAAAAATAATCCAGATGAAGTTACTATTCCAAGTATTTTTATTCAAGATGAAGTAAAATTTAATAAAAAACATACCCTTCTTTTAGGAATGCGTTACGATTATGATAAGCGTCATGGAAATATTTTTACACCGAGGATGGCTTATAAGTGGAGTCTTTCTGAAAATGATATTTTGCGACTCAATGCTGGGACTGGATTTAGAGTAGTTAATCTTTTTACTGAAGATCATGCTGCCCTCACTGGGGCTCGAGATGTAGTTATTGAAGAAGAATTAAAGCCAGAAAAATCCTATAATGTTAATATTAATTACTTGAAGAAAATTTACACACAAAACAATAGTTTTATTGGTTTGGATATGTCGGCATGGTATACCTATTTTACAAATATGATTTTACCAGATTATGATACTAATCCGAATGAAATTATATATGATAATTTGGACGGATATGCAGTGAGTACAGGGGTAAGTGCAAATGTGGATATGGTTTTCTGCAATGGAATAAAAATAAATTTAGGAGGGACTTTTATGAATGTTTCGCAAACAGAAAATGGAATTACCACTCGGCAAATTCTAACAGAACAGTTTTCTGGAACATGGGGAATATCATATAAAATAGTGCCTTGGAATTTAAATATAGATTATACTGGAAATATTTATGGCCCGATGCGATTACCTCTCTTAGGGGAGTTGGATCCTCGAAAAGAGTATTCTCCTGTTTGGAGTATTCAAAACATACAATTTACTTATGATGGATTTAAAAACTTCGAAATATATGGAGGTGTAAAAAATTTATTGAATTGGACACCAAACAAAGGAAATCCATTTATAATAGCTCGTGCTAACGACCCTTTTGATAAAAATGTAATTTTTGATGCACAAGGGAATGCGCAAGCAACTCCCAATAATCCGTATGCACTTACATTTGATCCTTCCTATGTGTATGGACCAAACCAAGGGATTCGAGGTTTTGTAGGAGTTCGTTATCAGTTGGATTAAAAGGTATTAACTATACTTGTCTGCCCATTAGCATATTAGCAAAAGCTCTTAAAACTTCTTTTTTAGGAGCTGCTATTGCTAATTCCTCAAGAACGTTTAATGCTTTTTCGGTATACGCTTCAATTGCTTTTAAAGTAGCGTCGGATGCTTTGCTGGAAACCATTAATTCTTTAACAGCTTGTACTTTATTGGAAGATTCATTTGGATTAATAGAGTATAAATGATGTAATTGTTCTGCTTCTTCTGTATTTAAATGTTCGAGAGTTTTTAAATATAAATATGTTTTTTTGTTTTCTATAATATCTCCTCCTACTTGCTTTCCAAATGTTTTTGGGTCTCCAAAAGCATCTAAATAATCATCTTTTAACTGAAAAGCAATCCCTAAATTAAGTCCAAAATCATAAATAGCTTGTGCTTCTTTTTCATCGGTTTTGCTTATTATGGCTCCCATTTTCATAGCAGCTCCAACAAGAACGGCTGTTTTATAGGTTATCATTTTTAAGTATTCATCGATGGTTACATCATCTCTAGTTTCAAAATCAACATCATATTGCTGACCCTCGCAAACCTCTATTGCTGTTTTGCTAAAAAGTTTTGCCAATTGCTGAAAAGTTTCAGCATCATAATTTTCAAAAAATTGATACGCTACAATAAGCATTGCGTCTCCAGAAAGAATTCCAGTGTTTAAATCCCATTTCTCATGTACCGTTTCTTTGCCTCTTCTAAGAGGAGCATCGTCCATAATGTCGTCATGGACTAAAGAAAAATTATGAAACATTTCAACAGCCATGGCTGCGTGCATAGCTTTTTTATAGTCTGTTCCAAAAATATCAGCAGTCATTAAAGTTAGCACTGGACGTAAACGTTTTCCGCCTAAGTTTAAAATGTAATGTATTGGTTTGTATAAATTTACAGGCTCTTTTGTGACAATTTCTTTTTCTAAGTGACTAATAAAAGCGTCTCTGTAAGCTTCGATAGATAACATAAAGTCAATTTTTGGCTAAAATACCATAATTAAAAAATTCCCCAATTGCATTTCAATGTTAAATAATTGAAAATACTTTGGAAACTTTTATTGTTTTTAAAGTTTCCTGTAGTATCTTTGCCCCTAATTATGAAAGAAAAAATACTTGATAAAGCAACAGAAATGTTTTTAAGCCTTGGGTTTAAAAGCGTTACTATGGATGATATTGCTGACGAGTTAGGGATGTCAAAAAAAACAATATATCAGCATTTCAAAACAAAAACAGCATTAGTAGAGGCAACCGCTTTCTATATTTTTGAATCGATTTGCAGCGGAATAGAATTTATCTGTGAAGCAGCTCATAACCCTATAGAAGAATTGTTTCATATAAAAAGATTTGTAGGAGATTATATGAAAGACAAGAAGTCGTCTGCGCAATTTCAACTAAAAAAGTATTATCCAAGAATCTATGAGCGACTTATTTTAAAACAATTTGAGGTAATGCGTGAGAGTGTATCGGAGAATATTGCAAAAGGAATTGAGATGGGACTTTTTAGAAAAGAGTTGGATGTTGATTTTATAGCTCGAATATATTTTAGTGGGATGGTAGGAATAAAAGACACAGAAATATTCCCTATAGATTTGTATGCCCCAGATGAGTTGGGAACTAAATTTCTAGAATATCATATCTGTGGAATTGCCACAGAAAGTGGACTTAAAATTTTAAATGAATTTATTAACGAAAACAAAAACTAACCGATGAGAAAATTAACAATCATCGCCATATTACTAATTTCTAGCTTAGGCTTTTCTCAGGAGAGAAATTACAGTTTTTCTATGGAAGAAGCGGTAAATTTTGCCTTAGATAGTAGTTATACAGCAATTAATTCAAGGCGAGAAATTGCAAAATCTATTAAAAAGAAGTGGGAAACTACTGCTGCTGGTTTGCCTCAAATAGATGGGGTTGTAGATTATCAGAATCAATTAAAACAACCTGTAACGCTTATCCCTGGGGAGATTGCTGGTGGAGCTCCTGGTAGTTTTGTGCCTGTAGTTTTTGGGACAAAGCAAAACATGTCGCTTACAGGAACTTTAACACAGCTTATTTTTGATGGCTCTTATTTAGTAGGACTTAAAGCAGCAAAAGTATTTGTGGATTATAATGAGAATACAAACGAAAAAACGCTTCTAGAAGTTAGAAAAGGGGTTATTAATGCCTATGGGAGTGTTTTATTAACGCAAGAAAGTGTTGCTATTTTTGAAAAGAACCTTGCTACTTTAAAAGATAATTTAAAAGAAACTCAAGCCATGTACGATAATGGTTTTGCAGAGGAAGAAGATGTAGAGCAATTGCAAATTACCACATCGCAAATTCAAAATCAGTTGAGTAATTCTGAAAGAATGGAATCTATAGCTAAGCAAATGTTGAATTTAGCATTGGGAATTCCAGTAGATGCAGAGGTAAATCTTGAAGATAGTTTGGAAACACTTACTACAGAGAGTATTGCTTTGGCTCTTACAGAAACAGAGTTTAATTTTGAGAATAATGTAGATTATAGAATTGCTCAGAATTTAACCGAACAAAGAGAGTTGGAATTAAAGCTTGAAAAGAGTAAGGCGTTGCCATCTATTAATGGTTTTGTTAATTATGGAACTTCTGCTTTTGATAATGAATTTGTATTTTTTGATAGTGAAACTTCTTGGTTTCAATCTTCAGTACTTGGGGTGAGCATGAACATTCCAATTTTTAGTTCCTTACAAAGAAGCGCTAGAACACAACAAGCAAAAATTGCATTGGAGCAATCAAAAACAGATTTTGTTCAGGCTACACAACAAATAAATCTTGACTTAGAAAGAGCAAAGAGCAATTATAAATTTGCTATTGAAAACTACCAAACAGCAGAAAGCAATTTAAAACTTGCTGAGCGTATTGAAAGTAAAAACCTTATTAAATATAGAGAAGGAATTACTACAAGTTTTGATTTAAGACAAGCACAAACACAGTTATATACTGCCCAACAAGAATATATAAATTCCATGTTGGATGTTATAGATACCAAAGCAACATTAGAAACGGTATTAAATACCCCTCAACTTTCAAATAGAGATTATTCAGAAAAAAACTAAATCAGCATAAAAATGAAACAGACATATTTAATCATATTAACAGCCGTAATTTTGGCATCTTGTGGGGGTGGCGATAATAAATCTGTAGAAGATGTTATAGCAAGCGGAAATTTAGAACAAATAAAGGCAAAGCGGGAAGAAGTAAATTTAGAACACGATGCCTTAAGTACAGATTTAAAAGCACTTAATGAAGCTGTTAAAAAGCTAGATACAACAAAAAATTATGTTTTAGTAACAGCTTTTAAAGCAAAAGATTCGCTTTTTAATCATTATATAGAATTACAAGGAAGTGTAAGTACAAAAGAAAACATAATTATTAATGCCGAATATTCTGGTGCGCTTCAACAGGTTTTAGTAAAAGAAGGTCAGGAAGTTAGAAAAGGTCAGGTTTTAGCTAGAATTGATGAGGGCGGACTTGGAGCACAATTGGCACAATTAAAGGCGCAAGAGAGTTTAGCACAAACAACTTATGAGCGTCAAAAAAGATTGTGGGAACAAAACATTGGTTCTGAAATTCAGTATTTACAAGCACAAACACAATACGAATCTAACAAAAGTGCGGTTTCTCAATTAGAAAGTCAGTTAGCTAAAGCTACTGTGGTGGCTCCGTTTTCTGGAACAATAGAAGAAGTTATGTCAGACCAAGGTAGCAATGTTGCGCAAGGAACGCCTTTAATGCGGATTGTGAGTTTAGACAATATGTATATCGAGTCTGAAGTCCCAGAAAAATATTTAGCAAGTATTGAAAAAGGAACTAAAGTAATTGCAGATTTTCCTGTAATTAATAAAAAGATTGATACTGAAATAAGACAAGTAAGTAATTACATTAATCCAAATAACCGCTCTTTTAAAATTGAAGTTGGCGTACCAAATAAAGACGGATTGATAAAGCCAAACTTAACTGCTAAAGTTATTATTAACGATTATACTAGTGAAAATGCTTTCTTGATTCCTCAAAGTGTAATTTCTGAAAATGCCGATGGAAATCAATATGTGTATATCGCTACAAATATTCAAGACAGTGGAGAAGCAGAAGTGCATCAATCTATTATCCAAACAGGAAAAACACAAGGAGATTTAGTGGAGGTTTTAGAAGGAATCAAAGCTGGAGACCATATCATAAAAGAAGGGGCACGTAGTGTTCAAGAAGGACAAAACGTTCAAATATTAAAGCAATAGTCCATGAGTAAAATTAATAAAAACGCCGATAAAGAATTTGGACTTTCGTCCTGGGCTATCGAGAATAAAACGACTATCTATGTAATGATAGCGATTGTTCTTGCTCTGGGGGTTTCTGCCTACTTCGGAATGCCTAGAGAGTCGTTTCCCGAAGTAAAAGAAACTAAAATATACATCAGTACTCCATATCCTGGAAATACTGCTGAAGATATAGAAAGATTAATTACAGATCCATTAGAAGACGAACTTAAAAATGTAAGTAATGTAGTGGAAATTCTTTCTACTTCTCAAGAAGATTATGCTATTATTACTGTTGAGTTTGATGAAGATATTACTGTAGAAGCCGCAAAGCAAAAAGTTAAAGATGAGGTAGATGCTGAAAAGGCAGGAGAAGATTGGCCTGTTTTTAATGGCGCAAAAGTAGAGCCAAATGTGTTCGACCTTAATTTGTCTGAGGAAATGCCAATTTTAAATATCAATATTCAAGGAGATTATCCTGTTGATAAATTAAAAGAGTTTGGAGAGTACCTTGAAGATAAAATTGAAGAGCTTCCAGAGATTAAGCAGGTAGATATTAGAGGAGCACAAGAGAAAGAAGTTGAAGTAGCTGTAGATGTTTATAAAATGATGGCTGCTAAAATTAGCTTTGATGATGTACTCAACACCATTCGAAACGGAAATGTTACTATGTCTGCGGGGAACATGATTGCTAGTGGACAACGTAGAACAATTAGAATTTTAGGAGAAGTAGAAAATCCTAAGGAACTCAATAATTTTGTAGTAAAATCTCAAGATGGGGTTGTTTATTTAAGAGATATTGCTGAGGTAACTTTTAAAGAGGAAGACAAAACTACTTTTGCACGAGAATTTGGAGAAAGTGTAGTAATGCTCGATGTAAAAAAGAGAGCAGGGAAGAATATGATTGAGGCTTCAGAAAAGATTCGAGAAATTATAAAAACAGCAGAGAAAAATTATTTTCCGCTAGATTTATCAATTACTGTAGCTAACGATCAATCATCGCAAACATTAAATCAAGTAAACGACCTTGTAAATAATATCATCTTCGGAATTATTCTAGTTGTAGGAGTATTAATGTTCTTTTTAGGATTTAGAAATGCACTTTTTGTAGGATTTGCAATTCCAATGTCCATGTTTATGTCGTTCATGATTTTGCAGGCATTAGGTTACACACTAAATACCATGATTCTCTTCGGTTTAATTATGGGATTAGGGATGTTGGTAGATAACGGTATTGTGGTTGTAGAAAATGTTTACCGATTGATGGATGAAGAAAAAATGTCCCGAATAGAGGCTGCTAAAAAAGGAATTGGAGAGATTGCTTTCCCTATTATTATTTCAACTGCAACTACGGTTGCTGCCTTTATTCCGCTAGGAATGTGGCCAGGAGTAATGGGGGAGTTTATGAAGTATTTTCCAATTACACTTTCTGTAGTTCTAGGCTCGTCTTTAGTGGTGGCAATTTTTATGAACTCTATGTTGGTGTCTCAATTTATGGACACTGCCGAAAAAAAGCTTACTAGAAAACAACTTATTAGACTGAGTATAATTTTAGGAGTTCCTGGGCTACTCATTTTAATACTCGGTGGTGCTATTCGTGGAATTGGAACCTTGATGATTTTTACTGCCATTATGTTCTGGGTATACAGATATTGGTTAAAAGGCTCTGCAGATTATTTCCAAAAACATACGTTAACTTGGCTGGAGAATAAGTATCAGAATTTTCTGAAAAAATCTCTTGATGGATGGAGACCTGGGGTTTATGTTGTAAGTACTTTTGCTTTGTTAATTGTTGTGTTTATGTTGTTTGGCGCTTCCTTAGGAAGTGGTAGAACTAAAGTTGAGTTTTTCCCAGATAACAAACCAAATCAAATTATAGTTTATATTGAGTATCCTCAAGGGACCGATATTGATAAAACTAATGCCATTACTAAAGAAATTGAAAAACGTGTATATTCAGTTTTAAATGCTGATGAATACATGGATGGCGATTATAATTACATGGTAGAATCTGCTGTTTCTCAAGTAGGAGAAGGAGCTGGAAACCCACAAACAGATGGTGGTTCTAGTGCAGAAATGCCTCACAAAGGGAAGATTACCGCAACCATGCGAGAGTATAAATACCGTCGTGGAAAAGATAGTGAAGTGCTTCGTAAAAAGGTTCAAGAAGCCTTGAAAGGTGTTTTTCCTGGAATTGCTATTTCAGTAGAAAAAGATGTTGCGGGGCCTCCTTCTGGTTATCCAATTAATATTGAGTTAAGTGGAGAAGATTATGATGAATTAATTGTTAACGCAGAAAAAATGCGCGATTATATCAACACTAGAAATGTAGCTGGGGTTGAAGAGCTTAAAATTGATGTAAACAAAGATAAACCAGCAATGGTTGTTGAGGTAGACAGACAAAAGGCTGGGGAATTAGGCGTTGCAGTTGGTCAAGTAGGAAATCAATTAAGACGTTCTATTTTTGGAGAGAAAGCAGGGATTTATAAAGAAGATGGAGACGATTACGATATTTATGTTCGTTTTAATGAAGATTTGAGGTATAATCCAAGTGCGTTATTCGATCAAAATATAATTTTTCGTGATCAAGCATCTGGACAAATAAAAGAAATTCCTGTTTCAGCGGTTGCTAAACAAAAAAACACGTCTTCTTTTAGTGCAATTAAACATAGAGACTTAAAACGTGTGGTAACCGTTTATTCTGGATTGGCTCCAGGGTATACAGATGCTGGTGCTGTTGTAGGAAAAATCCAAAAGGAAATGAATAATTTTGAAGTTTCAGAAGACATTCATATAGACTATACAGGACAATTAGAGGAGCAGCAAAAGCAAATGAACTTCTTAATGGGTGCCTTTTTCTCTGGATTAGGACTTATTATGTTGATTCTTATCTTCCAATTTAGTTCAATTTCTAAGCCTACAATTATCATGTTAGCTATTTTCTTAAGTTTTATAGGTGTTTTTGGAGGCTTGATGATTACAGGGTGGTCGTTTGTTATTATGATGACCATGATGGGAATTATTTCTCTGGCGGGGATTGTAGTAAATAATGGGGTTGTATTGCTCGACTATGCACAAATTCTTATCGATAGAAGAAAAATAAAGTTAGGCTTAAATGAAAATGAAGATATACTTCCAAAAGATGATATGAAAGAGGTATTGGTTATGTCTGGTAGAGCAAGATTAAGACCAGTTTTACTTACTGCCATTACAACTATTTTAGGATTAATTCCTTTGGCAATTGGATTGAATATCGATTTCTTCTCTCTATTTACCAATTTCAATCCTGATATTTATATGGGAGGAGATAACGTAATTTTTTGGGGACCTTTAGCTTGGACAGTTATTTTTGGGCTGTTTATAGCTACATTCTTAACCCTAATTATAGTTCCTTTATTATTTTACATAGTGTATTTAATAAAACTTAAATTCAGAAGTAAAAAAGAAGAAGTTGTTGAAAAGTTGGAAGACGTATCTCCTATTTAAGATAAGAATATTCTCTAAGGGAGATTTGAATACTCCGATGCTAGCGTTAAAATATTTTTAGGTTTTCCTTTAATGCTTCGTGGGCTTATTCTAAGGGAGTTTACTTAAGTTCGTTTTTTAGGAAATCGGCTTTATGAGTTATTCATAAAGCCGATTTTTTATTTCTATAATAAATTCCTTTAACAGACAGCTATTATTGTAATTTCTGAAGGGTGAATTTTTAGAATAAACTTGTTTGTCCATTGGAGTTATACTTCATTTTATGACGCTGCATTTCAAATAAACTATGGTTTAATTTAGGGAAATCAGTATCCTTAAAATAGGTGTTTCTGGCAATTCTAATGAGGTTGTGAATTTGTTCTGCAATTTTCCCTTCTCCAGTTTTTCTAACGCCATACCTGCTATCGTTTAAGCTTCCGCCGTGGCATTCTGCTATTTGATGTAATACTTTTTCTGCTTTATCTGGAAGTGTTTTTTGTATCCAATCAGTAAAAATTTCTCCAATAGCTCCGTTTAACCTAACCATTGTAAAGGCAATGGACAGTGCACCATGCTCTTTTACCGCTTTAGCTAAGGGTAATATTTCATGACTATTTATGGCTGGAATAATAGGGGCAATCATTACGTTAACAGGGATGTTGTTCTCGCTGAGCAGTTTTACAGTTTCTAACCTTTTTTTAATACTGGCAGTTCTTGGCTCTAAAACCCTTCTAGTTTCTTCGCTCAAGGAAGTAATCGAGATATTTACTGCAATAAGACCATGGGCAGTAAGTTCTTTTAATAAATCTAAATCCCTTCTAATAAAGGCATTTTTGGTAATAATTGCTACAGGATGTTTGTACTTCAAGAATATTTCTAAGCATTTCCGCGTAATTCTAAATTCTTGTTCCGCAGGTTGATAACAATCTGTGTTTCCTGCCATAACAATAGTTTTAGCGCTCCAATTTTTACTTAAAAGCTTTTGTTCTAAAAGGTGAGGAGCGTTTTTTTTGACTAAAATTTTTCGTTCAAAATCCAAACCGGCGCTATAACCCCAGTATTCATGGGAGTTCCTAGCGTAACAGTAAATGCACCCATGCTCACATCCTTGATATGGATTCATGGAATAAGCCATTCCTACATCTGGACTGGTTACTTTATTTACAATTGTTTTTGGAAATACTTCTAAATAGCTCGTCTTATTTTTATCTGCTACTTCTCCTTCTAATCTGCAATATTCCAAGAAATCATCTCTTGTTTCATGAGATGCTTCAAGAAATTTATTCCGAACATTCAGCTGTGCGCCTCTTCCTTTTATGATATTCTTTTCTTTGGACATTTTCCAAAATTATGGAAAAAATCCATTCACCAAATGAATTATTCTTCTAAATTTTTTACGTAACTTTTTTGCCAAATTATCAGTAACCAATAAAAACTTTAATGATTTAATAAATGAAACGGAGAAATTTTATTAAAAGCACAGCGGCAGCAGGAAGCGCACTTTACATTGTACCTTCTCATGTAATGGGAGGAATTCATGTTCCTCCAAGTGACACCCTTTACATGGCGGGTGTTGGAGTTGGCGGAAGAGGAGGTCAAGTTATAAAAGAGCTTTACAATACTAAAAAAGTAAAGTATGTTGCTTTGTGTGATGTGGATAATGTTAGAGCAAAAGACACTTTTAATGCACACCCCAAGGCAAAAACTTATAGCGATTTTAGAAAAGTATACGATAATCATTTAAAAGATATAGATGCAATTATGGTGGCAACGCCAGACCATAATCATGCTACAGTAGCCATTCCTTTTATGCAAGCTAAAAAGCACGCGTATGTAGAGAAACCTCTTACGCACACTATAGCTGAAGCTCGCCTAATGTCTAAGGTTACTAAAGAGCAGGGAATTGTTACGCAAATGGGGAATCAAGGAAGTTCTTCAGATGGTGCAAGAACTACTCAAGAGTGGATTGAAGCAGGGGTTATTGGAAAGGTTCTTAAAGTTGATTGTTGGACAAACCGTCCTGTTTGGCCGCAAGGACTTAGAAATAGTCCAGATGGAGAGCCTGTACCAGATACGTTGGATTGGAATCAGTGGTTGGGACCTGCAGAGTTTAGACCCTACAATTCGGCTTATTTGCCATTTAAATGGCGTGGTTGGTGGGATTTTGGAACTGGAGCCTTAGGAGATATGGGATGCCATATTTTGGAAACTCCATTTAGAACTTTAAAGTTAGGATATCCAACGGAAGCAGAGGCTAGTTGTACTACTGTTTGGTCTGGAGATTTTGTAGAAGCAAATTATGATGAAGCTTGTCCGCCTTCTTCTATTGTTAGATTGAAGTTTAATACAGAAGCTCATGGTGATATTGAAGTAAATTGGTATGATGGCGGAATTATGCCTAAAATTCCTGAAGAATTACAAGAAGGAGAAACTATTGGAGATCCAGGAGGAGGTTCTATTTTTTATGGTGAAAAAGGAATTTTAGTAACGGATGCGTATTCAGAAAATCCTAGAATCTTAAATCATTATAAAGATAAAGTAGGTGCATTCCCTAAAGAACATCTTAAACGTGTAGATGGAGCTATTGGTGGACATTATAATAATTTTGTTGATGGATGTTTAAAAGGAATTGAAACTTCGTCACCATTTTCTTATGCTGGACCATTAACAGAAGCTGTTTTGATGGGAAATTTAGCTATAAAAGCCTTCCAGTATAAAGTGTTACAACCTGGTAAAAAAGTGGGAGATTGGGCTCCATACGACTATCCTGGAAGAAAGAAAATTTTATGGGATGGCGAGAATATGAAAGTAACCAATTACCCAGATGCTAATAAATGGGTTACAGGAACTTATAGAAAAGGTTGGGAATTAAAAGTGTAAAATCTTTAATATAAATCTAAGAAACGTCTGTATTTACAGGCGTTTTTTTATGTTATTTTAGAAGGAATAAGATTATAAAAATAAAAAGGGCGGAAATTAATCCGCCCTTTTTGCCCCAAATCTTACCATGAACTTAACCTACTTATGCTATGGTAGTGTAAATATATAAACTGCTAATGTTTCTGTCTTTAAGAATCGGATATAATGCACGTTTTGTTAGATGAAATGAATGTTGCTTATGGAATACAACATTAAATGTATGCACTCAAATATTTCAACGCTTACATCAAAATATTTTTCTAATGTTCCAGAATTATCTTTGAGATATTTTATTTATGAAATTCTAAAAGTGAAGCTTAAAAGTGTAGAAAATAAAAAAGGTGGAAATTAATCCACCTTTTTTGCCCCAAATCTTACCATGAACTTAACCTACTTATGCTATGGTATAAGCAAAGATATGATATATGTGCTATTTTTAAGTTAAGAATCAGTTAAATTGCATATTTTAACGTTAAAGTGCAATGAGCTTTTAATAAGCTCTCCCTTGCACTCCTTCGTAAAAGTTCATAAATGAACGGTTTACTACTCTATTTCCTCCTGCTGTAGGGTAATTACCTGTAAAATACCAATCTCCTAAATTTTTAGGACATGCTTTGTGTAAATTTTCAACTGTTTGATAGATAATTTGCACTTCGGCATTTATTCCTTCTGGGCATAGAAGTTCTGAAATTTTAGCAGAAATTTCTTCATCTGTAAATGGTTCATAAAAAGCTTGAACAGCATTTTCAACTTCTGAGTCAGGTAAATCTACTTGATTTTTACAGTGTTTATATACTTCTTCTACAATAGCTATAGTTCCTCTTTCTTCATGTAAAGCCAAAGCAGCTTTAAAGGCAATTAGATCTTCCATACGTGCCATGTCAATACCATAGCAGTCTGGATAACGAATTTGCGGTGCAGAAGAAACCACAATAATTGTTTTAGGGTGTAATCTGTCTAAAATTCTAAGGATACTCTTTTTTAATGTAGTACCTCTAACAATACTATCATCTATAATAACAAGATTATCGGTTGGCTTTACAGATCCGTAAGTAACATCGTAAACATGAGTTACTAAATCGTCTCTACTACTATCTTCGGTAATAAAAGTACGTAGTTTTGCATCTTTTATAGCTACCTTTTCAATACGAGGTCTTTTAGAAAGTATTTCGTGTAAACGTTCGCTAGTAAGGTTAGCCCCCTCTTTGAGTATTTCCTCTTCTTTCTTCTCATTTAAAAAATCTTGAGCTTGTTTTACCATTCCGTAGAAAGAGGTTTCCGCTGTATTTGGAATATACGAAAATACTGTGTTTTCAATATCTTCATCAATAGCTTTTAAGATTTTTGGAAGTAAGAAACGTCCTAAGTTTTTTCTTTCCTGATAAATTTCAGCATCACTTCCTCTAGAGAAATAGATTCGTTCAAAAGAACATGCTTTTCTTTCTAAAGGGTCTAATATTTTTTTAGTAGAAGTAGAGCCATCTTTTTTTATGATAATAGCTTTTCCAGGATCTAGTTCCTTTACATCATCAAAATTTACATTGAAAACGGTTTGAATTACAGGTCTTTCTGAAGCAACAACTACTACTTCGTCATCTTGGTAGTAATATGTAGGGCGGATTCCTGCTGGATCTCTTAATACAAAAGCATCTCCATGTCCAATAAGTCCTGCCATAGCATAACCTCCGTCGAAATTCTTAGCAGCTTTTCTTAAGATTTTGGCTACGTTTAATCTTTCAGCAATAATTGGAGAAGCTTCCATTTTTGTATAGCCTTCCTTCTTAATTTGCTTATAAAGTTTGGAAACAGCATCATCTAAAAAGTGACCTATTTTTTCCATTACTGTAATTGTATCTGCCTTTTCTTTTGGGTGTTGCCCAATACGAATTAGGTTTGAAAATAGCTCGTTAACATTGGTCATGTTAAAGTTTCCAGCTACAATTAAGTTTCTGTGCATCCAGTTGTTTTGTCTTAGAAATGGATGTACACTTTCTATGCTATTTTTACCAAAAGTACCGTAACGTACGTGCCCTAACATTAACTCTCCTAGATAAGGAATTTCACGTTTTTGGATATCAATACTATCGTTGTACTCAGGGTTTTCCTTCAACTCGTCGTTAATACGAGAGTTAATTTGATTAAAAATATCTTGGATAGGCTGTGCTTGGTTTGAGCGTACACGACTCATATAGCGCTCTCCTGGTTGCATATTTAATTTAATGCTGGCAAATCCTGCTCCATCTTGCCCTCTGTTATGTTGCTTCTCCATCATTAGGTACATTTTATTGATACCGTAATATGCAGTTCCGTACTTTTCTTTATAGTACTCTAATGGTTTTAGCAGTCTAACTAGTGCAATTCCACATTCGTGTTTAATAGCGTCACTCATTATAATCGAATAAAAAACCCCGAAATTATTCAGGGCAGTGGTTTATTTATGTAAGTTTTATATCAAATTGTGTCAGACTCTTAAATTGTGTGAGTCTTTTATATACTTCTTCTTTTGTGAGCTCTTGAAGCCTTTCGGATCCAAATTTCTCTACATTGAAAGAAGCGAGATTCGAACCGTGAATCACAGCATTTTTCATGTTGTCAAAAGAATAATCGTCGGTTTTTGCAATATAACCCGAGAAACCTCCAGCAAACGTGTCTCCAGCACCAGTAGGATCAAAAACTTCTTCTAATGGTAAAGCAGGAGCAAAGAAAATACTTCCTTTATGGAAAAGTAATGCTCCGTGTTCTCCTTTTTTAATTACCACATATTTAGGTCCCATAGTATGGATTTTTTTAGCAGCTTTTACTAAAGAATATTCTCCAGACAATTGTCTGGCTTCTTCATCATTAATAGTAATAACATCTACTTTTGCAATCACTTCCATTAGTTCTTCTAAAGCAATATCCATCCAGAAGTTCATTGTATCTAAAACAATAAGTTTTGGCTTCACTTCCATTTGGTCAATAACACTTAATTGGACGGAAGGATTTAGATTTCCTAACATTAAAACGTCAGCATCTTTAAAACTTTTCGGAACAATAGGATTGAAATCTGCTAGTACATTTAGTTGAGTTTCTAAAGTGTCTCGAGAATTAAGGTCGTTGTGGTATTTGCCTTTCCAAAAGAAAGTTTTTCCGTCTTTTACAACTTCAATACCGCTAATGTCGATGTTTCTGTCAGTAAAAAGATCTAAATATTCCTGAGGAAAATCGTTTCCAACAATAGATACGATAGCACTTTCTACATTAAATTGAGAAGCTGCTAACCCTATAAATGGCGCTGCTCCACCAAGAATTTTATCAGTTTTACCAAAAGGAGTTTCAATAGCATCAAAAGCTACACTTCCTACAATTAGTAATTTACCCATGCAATAATTTTTTTGCAAATATAAGCTTAGTTTTCCAGTATCTCTTTCAGTTTTTCAAAAGAATGGTAAGGAAATGTTGTGAGAATAGAATTTGCTATCCAAGAAGGAATGTTTCCTTTAGGGTCTCCATACATTTGTTGCGTAACTTCTACCGAGTCTTTCCCAATCGGTTTTATTAACCAATACCCCTTAAAATTATCCATCCTAATTACATTTTTATTGGCTTTTACATAGCTGCTATCGGCGGGTTCAATGTTTATTTTATAAGTGGATGCATCTGTTTGGTTAATGGTTACTCTGGAGATGTTGTCTCGATCGTTTACAGGCCATGGTAAGTCGTTTTCCATCCAAAAAATATATTCTGTTTCAGAAACCTTTTTAAGTACTTCGCTTTTTGGGGTTTTATAATTCCAGTTTTTTAAGTTGTTGCCATCTGTAATTATTTTAATTGCCTTTTCTGGGGTGGAATTGGCAACAAGAATAGCTTTATATTCATTAAATTTGGTGGAATCCAAGGATCTTGTGTAGACTTTAATTTTGTTGGAATTTCTTTTTAAATTCCATTCCTGAGCGTTTGTAATAAAGCTTATGGAGTAGATGCAGAGAAGTGTTAAAATTTTCATGGGGGCGTTAATTTTATTTTTTTCTGAATGATACCTTATGTGCTACTATTTTCAAATCCTTTGTCTATAGGGAGGTTTGGTTTTTTTGAAGCTTCTACAGCTAAAAAATCACAACGTTCATTTTGCGGATGATTATTATGACCCTTTATCCATTGAAAATTCACTTTTTGCTTTCTATATTCTTTTAAGAACTCAATCCATAAATCTGGATTTTTTTTATCCTTAAAATTTTTCTTTTCCCAGCCAAATACCCAACCTTTTTCTACGGCATCTACTACATACTTAGAGTCGGAAAAAACTTTTACTAATGTATTACTTTTTTTTAACTTTTTAAGGGCTTCAATTACAGCTAGAAGTTCCATACGGTTATTGGTAGTTTTTTTAAACCCTTCAGAAAACTCTTTTTTATACGGTTTTCCTACCCACTCCATTACAATTCCGTAGCCACCAGGGCCTGGATTTCCTCTAGAAGATCCATCAGTATAAATATGTACATCGTGTTTAGTCATTCAATACTTTTTCAATAATTTTAGGGAAATGCATATATTCTAATTGGTGAATTTTATGTGCCACATCTTCAGCGGTATCGGTAGAAGTAATTTGAACTTTTGCTTGAAAAATAATGCTTCCTTCATCATAATTTTCATTTACATAATGAATAGTAATTCCAGATTCTACCTCTTTATTTTCTACAACTGCTTCATGAACGCGCATTCCATACATTCCTTTTCCGCCATATTTTGGAAGTAAGGCAGGATGGATATTTATAATTTTATCAGGAAAGGCATTAATTATTGCTGAAGGGACTTTCCATAAAAAGCCTGCTAAAACTATTAAATCTGGATTCAAAGTTGACAATAACTCGACGATATGACCATTTGAAAAAGCTGTTTTATTGAAAGAAATAGCACTTTTTCCATAATTATTTGCTCGATCGAGCACTTTTGCATCTTTTTTATTTGACAGCACCATGGTAACCGATGCGGTTGTAGATTTCTCAAAATATTTTATAATATTTTCAGCATTGGTTCCCGAGCCAGAGGCTAATATTACGATGCTTTTCATAGAATGTAATGATTTAATTTCTAGGCAAAAAAAAGAATAAAAATTAAGAAATAGAAGGCAAAAATTAAATAGTTGAATTAAAAATTATTAACTTTAAAAGCACATTTTAGCCTCAAAACGTTTTTTTAAAGCAAAGTTTTTTATTTTTGCCAACAATTAAATTTTAAAACAAAAAAATTATGTCAGACATTGCATCAAGAGTAAAAGCGATTATCGTAGACAAATTAGGTGTAGATGAAAACGAGGTTGTGGCTGAAGCTAGCTTCACCAACGACCTAGGAGCGGACTCATTAGACACTGTGGAATTGATCATGGAATTCGAAAAAGAATTTGATATCCAAATTCCAGACGATCAAGCTGAAAACATTGCTACTGTTGGTCAAGCAGTTAAGTATATCGAAGAAGCAAAATAAACGTTTTTATAAAAAAATAGACCAAAAAATTTATTCATGCTATATTGCGTGAATAAATTTTTTTGGTAGATTATTTATCAGAATAAAAAATATTCAGATGAAACTAAAGCGAGTTGTAGTAACAGGATTAGGAGCATTAACACCCATAGGGAACACTGTAGACGAATATTGGAACAGTCTTTTAAATGGCGTTAGTGGAGCTGCTCCAGTAACCCATTTTGATGCGTCCAAATTTAAAACACAATTCGCCTGTGAAGTTAAAAATTTTGATCCTACAGACTTTATAGATCGAAAGGAAGCGAGACGTATGGACCGCTTTGCTCAATATGCCATGGTAACGGCAGATGAGGCCTTGAAAGATTCAGGACTTGACATCGAAAAGGTTAACAAGTATAGAGTTGGCGTTATTTGGGGAGCAGGAATTGGTGGATTAGAAACTTTTCAAGAAGAAGTTACTAATTATGCTTTGGGCGATGGAAGTCCGAGGTTTAATCCTTTCTTTATTCCTAAAATGATTGCAGACATAGCGCCTGGATTGATTTCCATAAAGCATGGTTTCATGGGCCCTAATTATACCACTGTATCCGCATGTGCATCGTCGGCAAATGCTATTATCGATGCGCTAAATTCTATTCGTTTAGGAACTACCGATGTTGTAATAACAGGAGGTTCTGAAGCAGCCGTAACAGCCGCAGGAATGGGAGGATTTAATGCGATGCATGCCATGAGTACTAGAAATGATGATCCGAAATCGGCTTCTAGACCATTTGATGCAAATCGAGATGGTTTTGTGCTCGGAGAAGGATCTGGAGCTTTAGTACTTGAGGAATATGACCACGCAATTGCACGTGGAGCAAAAATTTATGCAGAAGTTGTTGGTGGAGGTTTATCTTCTGATGCTTACCACATGACGGCACCGCATCCAGAGGGAATTGGCGTTGTTGCTGTTATGAAAAATTGTTTAGAGAATGCAGGATTAAAACCATCTGAAGTAGATGCAATTAATACGCATGGTACTTCTACACCTCTAGGAGATGTAGCAGAACTTAAAGCAATAAGTAAAGTGTTTGGAGAAGATGCCTATAATATTAACATTAACTCTACAAAATCTATGACAGGTCACTTATTAGGTGCTGCCGGTGCTGTAGAAGCTATTGCCTCAATTATGGCTATAGAAAAAAGTGTTATTCCTCCAACAATTAACCATTCTACAGTAGACGAAAACATTGATCCTAAACTTAATCTTACGCTTAACGAGCCACAAAAGAGAGAAGTTAAAGTAGCAATGAGTAATACTTTTGGATTTGGAGGGCATAATGCTTGCGTAGTGTTTAAAAAGCTAGATTAGATATCAATCTCACTGAATGAAGATCATTCGAAAAATATTAAATTCCCGGTCACAAGATGACGGGGATTTTTTTTTAGAAATCTACCGAATTTTAGGATTTAAACCTAAAAAAATAGCGCTTTATAGGAAAGCCTTTACACATCGTTCTGTTAATATAAAAGATGAAAAAGGATTACCTGTTAATTATGAGCGACTAGAATTTTTAGGGGATACTATGTTGGGTTCTATTATTTCGCACTATTTATATAATGAAGTTCCTACGGGAGATGAAGGGTATTTAACTAAAATGCGTTCTAAAATTGTAAGTAGAGAGCATTTAAACGAATTAGGAAAAGACCTTAATCTTATAAAATTTGTAAAAAGTAAAATCCCAAATGAGCACTTTGGAGATAATATACATGGAAATGTTTTCGAAGCTTTAGTAGGGGCTATTTTTCTTGATAGAGGCTATCATTATTGTGAACGATTTATTAAGCAACGCGTAATTAAACCTTATGTAGATATTGAAAATCTTGAAGGAAAAATTATAAGCTACAAAAGCTTAATTATTGAATGGTGTCAAAAAGAAAAAAAAGAATTTCTATTTGATACTTATGAAGATAATGGAAACGACGACATAAAGCATTTTGCAGTAAAACTCTATATTAACAAAGAGTTAATTTCTAAAGCAAGAGCTACTTCTAAGAAAAAAGCTGAAGAAAGCGCATCTAAAAGGGCTTACTATGCATTGCAACACAAAATAGATGAATAATTAAATGTAAACTACAACGTTTTCGTTTTAAATTCATTGCAATCAAGGACTTAAAAGTTGCTAAGTCAGAGTTATAATTATATATTTACAATTCCGTGTAAACTCATTTATGGCTATCTATAAACTATTAGATGATTTTTATGAACACTCATATACCTTAATCGCTATTCACGGTTCTTTAGACGATTATAGGTTAGCTTATTTTTTAAATTTAGTATTTAAAATAAAATTGAAACGGTTGGATGTTGATGTAAACATTGCAGATCGGGTGAGTATGCCAGCTTATAAGTGGTTTGATGAGGCAAATGAAATAACATGGAGTTTGATTAAGAATAAAGTTAATATTCAGCAAAAAAGAGAAGATATAAGTTTGTTTGAAAATAGTTCAATACAGCGCGCTTTTTTTATTCCTGAATATAGTAAAGTGGACTATTTTCTTAAAATAGACGAAGATGGAGCTTATAATAAAGCCTTAGAAGTAATAAGTAAATTAAATAAAATACCTGGTATTATTACCGCATATAAAATAGAAGCACAACAACTAAAATATAAAAATAACTTAATTTTTCTAACGAATGCCTAATAGAAAAAAGACAAAAATTGTAGCAACGCTTGGTCCTGCCACAAGCACTAGAGAGGTCTTAAAAGACATGATAGAAGCTGGCGTAAATGTGTTTAGAATTAATTTTTCGCATGCAGATTACGATGATGTTAAGGAACGTATTGAAATGATTCGTTCTTTAAATAAAGAATTTAATTATAACACCGCTATTCTTGCCGACCTTCAAGGTCCTAAACTCCGTGTTGGAGTAATGAAAGAAGATGTAATTGTAAGCAAAGGAGACGAAATTACCTTTGTTACTGGAGAACCATTTGAAGGTACTGCAGAGCGTGTTTACATGAATTACAAAGAGTTTCCTAGAGATGTAAAACCAGGGGAGCGTATTTTATTAGACGATGGAAAACTAATGTTTGAAGTTGTTACTACAGATGGGAAAGCAGAGGTAAAAGCTAAAGTTATCCAAGGAGGACCACTAAGGTCTAAAAAAGGAGTAAACCTTCCTAATACAAATATATCTTTACCAGCGCTTACCAAAAAAGATATTAAAGACGCAATTTTTGCTATTAAGCAAGATGTGGATTGGATGGCGCTTTCTTTTGTTCGTCATAGTGAGGATCTAATGGATCTTCAGAAATTAATTGCTGAACATACAGATAATAAAATTCCGATTGTAGCTAAAATAGAAAAACCAGAAGCAGTAGAAAATATAGACAAAATTGTTGCACACTGTGATGGTTTGATGGTTGCTCGTGGAGATCTAGGGGTAGAAATTCCTGCTCAAGAGGTTCCTCTAGTTCAAAAGCAATTAGTTTTAAGAGCTAAAAAAGCTAGAATTCCAGTTATTATTGCTACGCAAATGATGGAAACTATGATTTCTAGTTTAACTCCTACTAGAGCAGAGGTAAACGATGTTGCAAACTCTGTTATGGATGGAGCAGATGCAGTAATGCTTTCTGGAGAAACTTCTGTAGGGTCATATCCTGTACAAGTTATAGAAAGAATGGCCAGTATTATTGATAGTGTAGAGCATTCTCCGTTGATTAAAGTTCCTCAAGAGCCACCTCATATAAAAACTAAAAGATATATTACAAAATCTGTGTGTTTTCATGCGGCTAGTATGGCAAATGAAATTAATGCAAAAGTTATTTCAACACTTACTAATAGTGGATATACGGCTTTTCAGATTTCAGCGTGGAGACCAAAAGCTCATATTTTAGTGTTTACTTCTAACCATAGAATTGTAACACAATTGAGCTTGCTGTGGGGTGTAAAAGCTTTTTATTATGATAAGTTTGTAAGCACCGATCAAACTATTGAAGATGTAAATAAAATAGCGCAAGAAAAAGGATTCCTAGAAAAAGGAGATATGATGATTAGCCTTGCAGCCATGCCAATTAAAGAAAAAGGAATGGTTAATACACTTAGAGTTACAGAAATATAGATTACTTAAATATGTTAAAGGGGTTGTCTAAAAAGTAATTTACAGTTGTCACCTTGAGCTCGAAATGGTATCAAATTAAGCTTGTCAAAACGGTGTCAAACTGAGCTTGTCGAAATGGTGTCAAACTGAGCTTGTTGAAGGATGACTTTAAAGTTTAGATATTTTTTAGACAGCCCTTTTAATTTCTACCAGTTTCTTCAGGGTAAAGTTCGTTTGCATTGTCACTCTGCCAATATTCTTTGGTGTTGATATCCATTATGGTTAGCGGACTTTTATAAGCAGCGCCAGTATCCATATTCCAAACATTGGCAATATTTATGGGGGTAGTTTGTCCAATTCTTATTGTTGGGGTATGACCAATGTATATTTCTTTATAATGTTTTAATCGCTGCGGATAAAATGGATTTTCTTCTGATAAATTTTTATCCATAGCTAAAAGCATTTCCCAAAGCGAACGATCCCAATACATCATTTCTGGAAAATATTCTTTAGTAACACCGTGTAAATTGGTAAATCCTGCGTGTACAAAAAGTCGGTTTTCTGAATCTAAATGATAATTATTAAGCGATTCTAAAAACCTAATATGAAGGTCTATTTTAGTTTTATCAAGCTCTTGGTAGGCATCAACAGTAGCTTTTCCACCGTGGAATAACCATAGTTCATTATCGTCTTGTTTTGTTAGCCAATCTAAAAAAAGAGCGTCATGATTTCCTTTGATAAAAACACAGGCATTGGAACTTTTTAATTCAATGAGCTTGTCAATAACTTGAGGCGATTCGCTCCATCCATCCACATAATCGCCTAAAAAAATAAGGGTATCGTTTTCTGTTACATTTGCACGTTCTAAAACTTGCTCTAAAGCACGAAAAGCACCGTGAATATCGCCAATTACAAGCGTTCTTTTTGTCATGAAATTACTTTTTAGAGTATATTTATGGTGAAATTACAACTTATGATTGGAATGAAAAAAGTTTATTGTATTGGAGAATTGCTAATTGATTTTGTTGCTGAAAACCAAGGAGCAGATTTATCTAAAGCTAAGGAGTTTACTAAAAAAGCAGGAGGAGCGCCAGCAAATGTAGCAGCGGCAATTGCAAAATTGAAAGGGAAAAGTGAGTTTGTGGGTTGTGTTGGGAATGATGCTTTTGGAGATTTTTTAGCTGAAACACTTCAAAAAAATGAGGTGGGAATTAAGAATTTACAGCGTTCAAACATCTTTACAACATTGGCTTTTGTTTCTATAGCTGCTAATGGGGAACGCGATTTTGTATTTAATAGAGGAGCAGATAAAGAATTAAATTACACTAAGAAGTTAGCCACTCAATTTAAAAACCAGATAGTACATTTTGGTGCAGCAACCTGTTTTTTAGGAGGGGACTTAGAGGAGGCTTATACAGCTTATTTAATTGATGCAGTTAAAGAAAATGCTTTTATAAGTTTTGATCCTAATTTTAGAGCAGACTTATGGAAGGGAAGAGAAAATGAATTTATAAAAAAATGTATTCCTTTTATTGAAAAAGCTGATTTTGCAAAATTTAGTGAGGAAGAGGCGTTGTTAATATCCGGAAAAGAAACATTATTAGAAGCTTCTCAGATTTTTCATAAGCATGGAATTAAACTCCTTACGGTTACTTTAGGAAGCAAAGGAACTTTTTTAAGTATGGAAAATGAAACTATTATTATAGAAAGTACAAAAGTAAATCCTGTGGATACTACTGGAGCCGGAGATGCTTTTGTAGGGTGTTTTTTATATCAACTTTCTTTAGAAGAGAATTTGGAAACTGTATTGAAAGATTATAATAAAATCCAAAAGATGATTGCTATTTCAAATAAGGCTGGTGCAATTACTACCACACAATTTGGGGCTATAAATGCATTGCCAACTGCTAGTCAAATCGGTTTTTAATCTCTTAAAGGGGGTGTCTCAAAGTTAAATATAAGTTCATTAAAAAGGTGTTATGTTGGAATGACTTATATCCCTAATTGAGAGTTTTATTCCTAGAGCCTGTTCTGAGTATATCTAAGGGTTCTACGTTGAAAAGGTTTAAATGAGGTTTTCAAAATAGACCTCTTGCTCTTTTTTTCTTATAGCGAAGCGGTCTTGTATTTTTACTTGGACATTATGTTTTTTTATATAAAAAGATGGTTAACCAAAAAGGAAGTTGTTATAAACTAAGAATATTGAACCTTTCTAAGAATTCTCAATGCTTCTTTAAGAGAAGCGTACACTTCTTTATTGTGGTCTTTTACAAACCAACGGTAGTCTTCTAGCATTTGTTTGGCACCAGAAAAACCGTTTAAATAACAAATAAGATGGGTTGCAGGAATATTTTTTAGATCTTTTTCATCGCGGGGATTTAATGGGAGTCCTTTTTTGAGCTTTTCTAAAATAGTATTGTTGGTGTTAAATATATGATATAACATTTTTCGGTCGTATTGCGGTGGATCGAAAATTAGGGTGCTATCAATTTTATAGGAGCCATTATTGTTAAAACGAATTTCTACTTTTTCAAGAGGATAAAATTTCTTGTTAGTGTTGAGTCCTAATTGAACATATTCTGTTATTGAAAAGGAATTATCGTTATACGAGATTTCTACTTCATCTAAAGCGGAATAAAAAAGCTTTACTTGCTCATTTATTAGTTCAATATCTACACGAGAATAATAGATTTTAGAATCTACTTTTTTGATATTTCCTGCCCAACAAACTACAAATTGTTCTTTAAATACTTTGTAATCGGATTCTAAATCGCGGTGTTTGTTATTTATAAAATCAATAACGCCATCTAAAGTAAGCTCAATATTGTTTTTGGCGTGTTGTTCTATTTCGTTAACAATGGTAGAGTTGGTGTCTTTTATTTCGATATCAAAAATTTTAGGCATGCTAATGCTACCATCTCTAAAAAATACACTTCCGCCCCAATATTTCCAGATGTTTTTTTTAAGAGCCGCCAATTTTCCAGATGAACGAATGGTAACCAAACCTACAACTTTTCCTTCGGGGAGGTCTGGGAAATAAATGTTTTCATAGGAAACAAAAGGTGCATTTTCGATATACGCATTTACTAAATTCTGAATTTTACTATCGTCAAAAAAGTCAACACCAACAATTTTATTGTCTTCGTCTTCTACCCCAACAACAATGAAAGAATTGTTGTTGGGGTTAGAGTTTGCAAGCGCACAAATGTGTTTAATAAACTTTGCTTTGCCTTCTTTATCTCCAATATTTATAAAGCGCTTTTTGTCATAAAAACTGTTTTCGTCGTTATGAGCCAATAGGTTTTTTACGAGCAAGCGTTTATTAATCATCCGACAAGGTATCCTTAATTGTTTGACATTAAAGATATAAAGTAGATTTATAAACTAAAAGCGGATAACTCTTTTAGTTTTTAAATCCTTCATCAAGGGTTTAATTCCCAGAGCCTGTTCTGAGTATATCGAAGTGTTTTACATCGAAATGGATTAAAGTTTTTTTGTCTGAATACTTTTGTATTTGCCCTAGTTAGCAGATTTTATTTTAGTGGATCAAGACATAATAGTTATTGTGTTGCCTTAGAAGGTCTAATTATTTTTATTTACAATTGTACTTGTAGCTTGGTCGCTTGGCATTACAATAAGGTCGACAATATTAACATGTGCTGGTCTAGAAACAGTAAAGTAGATAATATCTGCAATATCTTCTGGCTTTAGTGGAGAGAATCCTTTATAAACCGCATCAGCTTTTTCGGTATCTCCTTTAAAGCGTACTTGGCTAAACTCTGTTTCTACCAACCCTGGATTGATAGCGCCAACACGAATTCCATGCGCATGCAAATCAATTCGCATTCCTTGGTTAATAGCATCTACGGCATGTTTACTAGCGCAATATACATTTCCATTTGGGTATACTTCTTTTCCGGCTGTAGAGCCAATATTAATAATGTGTCCAGATTTTTGCCCCACCATAGTAGGGACAATAGCTTTAGAAACATATAAAAGTCCTTTTACATTAATATCTATCATAGCTTCCCAGTCGGAAATTTCTCCTTTGTCAATAGGGGATAGTCCGTGCGCATTTCCTGCATTGTTTATTAAAATATCTATTTTTTTAAATGCTGAAGGAATACTTTTAATAGCTTCAAAAACATGCTCTTTGTTTCGGATATCAAACTTCAGGGTATGGACTTTTACTTTTGAAGAAAGCTCTTGTTTAAGTTTTTCCAAACGTTCCTCTCTTCTTCCACATAGAATTAAATGGATTCCATGGTTAGCAAATAATTTTGCTGTGGCTTCTCCTATTCCACTTGTAGCTCCTGTTATAAGTGCAATTTTATCTTTCACATCAATAAATTTAAACATTTAGTTTTCAATATCTTTTATAATTAAATCCCCCATTGAGGGTTTTATTCCCCAGAGCCTGTCCTGAGTTTATCGAAGGGCTTTACGTCGAAATGGGTTAAATTATTTTCTTTTGAATACTCGTAGGCTTGCCTCGAGGTAGTTGATTAAAGAATCATTATTCCAATAAACCTTCGCTTCTTTCTTTTTTGGAGGTGATTACTTCAGTTGTAATAAATCCCTCTACAAGAAGTTTCAGAAGTTAAAAATAAACATAAAATATCCGTGTGTAAAAAATGTAGTTAGGAATTATAAAGTTTCAACAGTTTTTACTTAATAATCAAGATTTGATTCCGCTAAAGCCTGTCTATGTTTGATAAAGTGGTCTGCATCGAAATGAGTCAAATATTTTTTCTTTGAATACCTCGAGGTAGTTAATTGCAGCTTAAAATTTACTTCAGTAAAAAAGTGAAGTTTTTGCACAATAAAACAGTTTTACAATATTAACATTTATTAACATCTATAGTTTCTTTTACAGGCGTAAATAAAAAAGAGACCGCTTGCGCAAGAGGTTTTAGGAATTAAAAATTAACAATAAACAAACCCAATGATGAAAAATCTTAAAAAATTATCGCAAAGAGTATTAATGGCTTTTGCAGTTTTATTTGTAGCTGCAAGTTGTAGCGACGACGACAATAATGGTAGCGATGTGCCTTCTTCGGATATGGCTAAAGTAACTGTTAAATTAGTAGATGCCCCTGGAGATTACGAGAAGGTAAATATTGACATTCAAGATGTTATGATTAACCGAACCGACGATGAAGAAGGTGGTTGGGAAACTATAGGAGAAATAAACGCTGGAGTTTATGACTTATTAGAGTTAACAGGAGGAGCAAGTGTTGTACTTGCAGATAACGAAATTCCTGCTGGAGAAGTAGAACAAATTAGACTTGTTTTAGGAGATAATAATACAGTTGTAATTGATGGAGAGGAGTTCCCTTTAAAAACTCCAAGCGCACAACAATCTGGATTAAAAATAAAGCTTGAAGATACAGAATTAGAAGGCGGTTATACGTATGAATTAATTCTTGACTTTGATGCAGATAAGTCGATTGTTGACGCTGGGAATTCAGATAATATTATTTTAAAACCTGTAATTAATGCAAGTACAGTAGTTAATTCAGGGAGAATTATGGGAGCTGTTACCCCAGTAGATTTCCAGACATTGGCTTGGGTGGTTGCAGATCAAGATACTATTTCAACCTATACAAACGAGGAAGGACTTTTTGTTTTAAACGGAGTTCCTGCTGGAACGTATAACGTTATGCTAACTCCAGATGAGGCTTCTGGTTATGCCGAAGCAACAGTGGAAGAGGTAGCAGTAGAAAATGGAGAAGTTGCAGATATTGGAGCTATTGAATTAATGCAAATTTCTGGTGGAAGTATTTCAGGAACAGTTGTAAATGCCGATGCTACAGTTACAGCATCTATTGTGGTAGATGAAGAAATTGTTTCTGCTGATACAAATGCAGAAGGAGTGTTTACACTAGAAGGGGTTCCTGCTGGTACATATGTTTTAACACTAACACCAGCAGAAGGTTCTGCTTTTAACATTAAGGAGATTACAGCTGTAGAAGTTGTAGACGGAGAAGCTACTGCTTTAGGCGATATTACCTTAGAATAGTTAAAAATCCATAAAAATATATTAAGAGTAGTCTAATCTTTAGGCTACTCTTAATTTTTTAACCTATTGTTAACAGCCACAGTCTAAATAAATTTTCAATTTGCGTCCTAATATAGATGGTGTTATATTGATGCCTCAAAAAATTAACATAAATGGAGCAAAATACTACGTTGGATATTAACGCTATTAACGAAAAAATTGAAAAAGAAAGTGCTTTTATCGATGTATTAACCTTGGAAATGAACAAGGTTATTGTTGGTCAAAAACACATGGTAGAAAGATTGTTGATTGGTCTTTTAGGTCAAGGACATATTTTATTAGAAGGAGTTCCTGGATTAGCAAAAACTTTAGCAATTAATACACTTGCAAAAGCAGTGCATGGAAGTTTTAGCAGGGTGCAATTTACTCCCGATTTATTACCTGCCGATGTGGTGGGAACACTTATTTACAATATGAAGGATAATGATTTTTCTATTAAGAAAGGTCCAATTTTTGCAAACTTTGTATTGGCAGATGAGATTAACCGTGCACCAGCAAAAGTACAGTCTGCTTTGCTAGAGGCAATGCAAGAAAAGCAAGTTACTATTGGAGATGAGACTTTTATTTTAGACAAACCTTTTTTAGTAATGGCTACTCAAAACCCTGTGGAGCAAGAAGGAACTTACCCATTGCCAGAAGCACAGGTTGACCGTTTTATGCTGAAAACAGTTATTAATTACCCAAAATTAGACGAAGAGCAACTTATTATTCGTGCTAATTTAAAGGGAGAATTCAATAAAGTAAATCAAGTAGTTTCTATAGACCAAATATTAAGAGCGCAAGCTTCGGTAAGAGAGGTTTATATGGATGAAAAAATTGAAAAATATATATTGGATATCATCTTCGCAACACGTTATCCAGAGAAATATAATTTATCAGATTTAAAACCACTTATTAGTTTTGGAGCATCTCCAAGGGGAAGTATCAACTTGGCAATGGCTGCAAAATGTTATGCATTTATTAAGCGTAGAGGGTATGTAATTCCAGAAGACGTAAGAGCCGTTGTACACGATGTACTCCGTCATAGAGTTGGAATTACTTATGAAGCGGAAGCGGAAAGTATTACTTCTGAGGAAATTATTAACAAGATCGTAAACGAAATAGAGGTTCCATAGGATTTTGGAATAGCTATTAATGATTTGCAATGAATGATTGTTGCGAATTAAAGATTTCAAATCCCGACGCTCAGCGTCGAAATAAGTTAAATTTGTTTCGTTTAAATACTTCGTTGGCTTGCCTCGAGGTAGTTGATTTTTAAATCGAAAAATGGATACTAAAGAGCTACTAAAGAAGGTTAGGAAAATAGAGATTAAAACGCGTCGGTTGAGCGACCATATTTTTGGAGGAGAATATCATTCTACTTTTAAAGGTCGTGGAATGACATTTAGCGAGGTGCGGAGTTATCAATTTGGAGATGACGTAAGAAATATCGATTGGAATGTAACTGCGCGTTATAACGAGCCTTTTATTAAAGTTTTTGAAGAAGAACGAGAACTCACCATGATGCTTATGGTGGATGTTTCTGGGTCGGAACTTTTTGGAACTACAGATCAATTCAAAAAAGATATCATTACAGAAATTTCGGCCACCTTGGCATTTTCTGCTATGCAGAATAACGATAAGATAGGATTGATATTATTCTCAGACCAAATAGAATTATACATTCCTCCAAAAAAAGGTAGGTTTCATGTGTTGAGAATTATTAGAGAGTTGATAGAATTTCAGCCAAAAAATAAAAACACAGATATCAATGGAGCGCTTAAATTCATGTCGAGTGTTAGTAAGAAAAAAGTAATTGCTTTTGTACTGTCCGATTTTATGTCAGATAAATATGAGCATGCACTTAAAATAGCCGCCAATAAACACGATATTACAGGAATTAGAATTTACGACGAAAAAGAAGAAAGCATTCCTAATATTGGTTTTGTACAAATGGAAGATGCCGAAACTGGCGAGCTTATGTTGGTAAATACAAAATCTAAAACTGTTAGAAATCAATATGTCAAATATTATTTAGATCGTGTAAATTATTACCAAACGGTATTTACAAAAAGTGGAGCAGGCGTAATTAGTAGTCGGATTGATGAGAGTTATGTAAAAAAATTATTAGGATATTTTAAACGAAGAGGATAAGCCAAATCTTACTATCAGGAAATTTGAAAAAAATGATTAATTTAATATTTAAGAATACGTTTAATAGGTTGCTTAACAAAAAGTCGAGCATTTTGTTGCTTGTGTTCTATTGCCTATCCTGTATTGCTTTTGCACAGTCTACCCCTCAGGTAAAATCTTCGGTAGATTCTACTTCTATAAAAATTGGAGAGCAAATTCATTTTACTTTTGAAGTTGAAGCAGATACAACTTCGCAGGTAATTTTTCCAGAAGGACAGACTTTTATGCCGCTAGAAGTAGTAGAAGCCTTGCCTACAGATACGCTAATCAATCAAGATAAATTCAACTTAATAAAAAAATATGCATTAACGCAATTTGATTCTGGGACCTATACCCTACCGCGTCAACAGGTAATGATTAACAATAAGCCTTATTTTACAGATTCTTTAAAGATTGAAGTAAATACAGTTGTGGTAGATACTACTAAGCAAAAAATGTACGACATTAAAGGCTTAGCGCAGGTAGAAAAACCATTTGGCGATTGGTGGAAATGGGTGTTAGGAGGACTTGTTATTGCTGCTATTGTAGGAGGCTTATTATATTGGTTTGTTTTCAGAAAAAAACCATTAACACAAGAAGAAAAAATAGCATTGCTTCCGCCATACGATCGTGCCATTGCGGAATTAAAAAAACTAGACGAATCAAAATATCTAATTCAGTCTGAATACAAAGAATACTATTCTGAATTGACAAATATTGTACGTTCTTATTTAGAAGAAGATGTACATATTTCGGCTTTAGAAAGCACCACCGACGAATTAATTACCAAAATGGAAATGCTTAGAGATGCTGGAAGTTTAAAAATAGATAACGATACTATTAGTCAGTTTAAAAATGTACTTCAAACAGCCGATTTAGTAAAATTTGCAAAAAACACTCCAGAAAATTCTGCTATTGATCGCGATAGAAAATCAATAGAACAAATAGTTGTTAAAACTAAAGAAGCGCTTCCAGAACCAACAGAGGAAGAGCTAATGGAGCAAGAAGAATATGTAGCCAATTTTAAACGTAAAAAGAAGCAACAGCAAATTAAATATGCAATTGCGGCTGGAATTGGAGTTTTAATTATTGTGGCTGGAATTTTTACCTACAAATATGGCTTTAGTAATGTAAAAGATTCTGTTTTTGGTCACCCAACAAAATCTTTATTAGAGGAGCAATGGGTAGGAAGTTCTTATGGGTTTCCAGCTATTTATTTAGAAACTCCAAAAGTGCTTAAACGAAATAATAAAATCCCGAAAAGTATAGAAGGCGCTGGAACAAATAGTTATCAGGTCTTTGAATATGGAGGCTTGCAAAGTAATTTTTATATTCAAGCTACCATTTCTACTTATAAAAAGGAAGCCGATTTTGATGCTAAAAAAGCAATAGATGCTGCTTTGGCAAAAGTGGAAGAAGCGGGAGCTAAAAATATGGTTGTAAAACAAGATGAGGTAGTTACACCAACAGGAAAGAAAGGGAATAAAGTATTTGGAACACTGGAAATAGACAACCCAGAAAGTAAAAAAACCAGAGAAGCAGCGTATGTTATTCTCAGTTTTGTACAAAATGGAGGGTTTCAGCAGCTAATTATGGTGTATCCTAAAGATGATCTTTATGCAGAACAGATTGTTGAGAAAATTACCAATTCTATAGATTTTAAAACAGAAAGCTAATTATGTTTGAAAATATACAATTTGCAAATCCACAATTTTTCTGGTTGTTTTTAATGCTTCCAGTGGCTATTGTTTGGTATTTTTTTAAACGAAAAAAAGAAACAGCTTCTTTAAAAATATCGAGTATAAAAGGCTTTAAAGGAGCGCCTTCAATGCTGGCTAAATTAAAACCTTTGTTATTTGTTTTAAGATTATTGGCGTTATCAGCTTTGATTGTTGCAATGGCAAGACCACAAAAAGAAGATATTTCAACACGTACTAAAACTACACGAGGAATAGATATTGTAATGGCTATTGATGTTTCTTCAAGTATGTTAGCACGAGATTTAAAACCAAACAGACTAACTGCCTTAAAAAAAGTAGCTGCGGACTTTATAAAAGAACGTGTTAACGACCGTATTGGGCTGGTGGTTTATGCAGCAGAAAGTTTTACTAAAACCCCTATTACAAGTGATAAAGCTATTGTGCTACGCTCTTTAAACGATATTAAATACGGACAATTAGAGGATGGAACAGCAATAGGAATGGGATTAGCTACTTCTGTAAATAGATTAAAAGATAGCAAGGCTAAAAGCAAAGTAATTATCTTACTAACCGATGGAGTGAATAACTCTGGATTTATAGAGCCGCAAACTGCTGCAAGTTTGGCAATTGAGTATGGAATAAAAACCTATACCATTGGATTGGGAAGTAATGGGATGGCGTTGTCTCCAATTGCATACAATCCTGATGGAAGTTTTAGATATGGAATGAGTAAGGTAGAAATTGATGAAGCTTTGCTTAAAGATATTGCAGAAAAAACTGGAGGGGTTTATTTTAGAGCTACCGATAATGAAAAGCTATCGGAGATTTACGAAGAGATTAATAAATTAGAAAAAACCGATATTGAAGAGTTTAAATATTACAATTATGAAGAGGAGTTTAGAATGTTTGCACTTTTAGCATGCGGACTCTTAATGTTGGAATATTTATTGAGATATACTGTTTTTAGAAGTTTTGTATAAGTTATGGATATATATCAGTTAGACGAAAAAATATATTTCTACGTACTGGTTTTAATTCCAGTATTGTTATTGCTCTTTTTAGGGTTTAAGTTTTGGCAAAAAAGAACTCAGAAAAAGTTTGCCAATGCGGTATCATTAGAAAGATTAAGTCCAAACAAATCAACGTTTAAATCGTTGCTAAAGTTGGTGTTTATTATGCTAGCAATTGCATGTTTGGCAATTGCTTTGGTAAATCCTAAAATTGGCACAAAGCTTGAAACAGTTAAAAGAGAAGGGGTAGATATTGTTTTTGCTATTGATGTTTCAAAAAGTATGGAGGCAGAAGATATTGCTCCCAACAGATTGGAAAAAGCAAAGCGAATAGTTTCTGAGATTATAAATAATTTGGCGAGCGATCGGATAGGGATTATTGCATATGCGGGACAGGCGTATCCGCAGTTGCCAATTACAACAGATTATGCGGCAGGGAAAATGTTTTTACAGAGCATGAATACAGATATGATGTCGTCTCAAGGAACAGCCATAAATGAGGCTATTGATTTGGCAACTACGTATTATGACGATCAAGATCAGACAAATAGGGTCTTGTTTTTAATTTCCGATGGAGAAGATCATTCGGATATGGCATTAGAGTCTGTAGAAAAAGCTGAAAAAGCAGGGATAAAAATTTTTACCATTGGTGTAGGAACCAAAAAAGGAGGTCCGATACCTATCAGAATAAATGGAATTATAGATTCTTATAAAAAAGACCAGCAGGGAGAGGTTGTAATTACACAGCTTAATGAAACTGTTTTAAGAGAAATAGCTTCGGAAGGAGATGGGGAATATATTAACGGATCAAATACCGAATCTGTAATTGATTTTGTAACGGATACGTTAACAAAAATGGATAAAACTGAATTTGAATCCAAGCAATATGCCGATTTTAAAGATCAGTTTCAGTGGTTTATTGCAGCTGCAATTTTGTTCTTGTTTCTAGATATTTTCTTATTGGAAAGAAAAACAGTTTGGATTCAGAAGTTAAACTTGTTTAATGAAACGAAGAAAGATGAAAAGTAACACAAAAATTATCAGCATAAAAGAGATTTCTGTTAGCGGAAAAATGATTTTTTTAGCTATTTTGGGACTTTTTTCATTTTCAGTAGTAAAAGCACAAGACACAGAATCGATAGAAAAGGCTAAGCAAAAAGCTTTAAATGAATCTGTTGAGTATACTTATAAAGGAAATGAAGTGCTTGAAGAGAGTTCTGATGCTATTGCAGCAGAAATGGAGTATAGAAAAGCAGTTTCTAAAAGTTCGGACAATGCAAAAGCAAAGTACAACTTAGGAAATGTGTATTATAAGCAAGAAAGTATGGGAGAGGCCTTTATGCGTTATAAAGAGGCTGGAACTACTGCAAAAACTAAAGAAGAAAAACATAGTGCATACCATAATTTAGGGAATGTATTTATGAAAAATAAAGAATATCAAAAGGCGGTAGAGGCTTATAAAGAAGCGTTGAGAAATGATCCAGCGGATGAAGAAACTCGCTATAACTTAGCATTGGCAAAAGAAATGCTAAAGAAACAGCAAGACGAAAATAAGAATAATCAGGATCAAAATAAAGACGATAAGCAAGACGAGAATAAAGATAACCAAGATCAGAATCAGGATAATAAAGACAATCAGGATAAGAAAGATGGGGATGAGGGAGATGAAAAAAAAGACGATCAAGGGAAGGAAGATGATAAAAATAATGAAGGCGACAATAAGGACGAGCAAGGCGAGAATCCTGAAGATCAAAAACAAGACGAAGGAAAGAACGATAAGCAAGATCAAAAGCAGAATCCTGGAGATAAGCCTCAAGAGCAACAGCAACAACCTCGTCCTAATCAATTATCACCTCAGCAGGTAAAAAATATTTTGGAGGCGATGAACAACGAAGAAAAGAAAGTTCAAGAAAAAATAAATGCTGAAAAAGTAAAAGGAGCACCAGTAAAATCTGAAAAAGATTGGTAAAAAATGAAAATTAAATTTTTAATACTTACTTTTTTTATATGTTTCTCGGGAGTTTTATTCTCTCAAGAGGAAGAAGTGCAGTTTGAGGCCAATGCTAGTAAGAAAAAACTTGGCGTAAATGAGCGCTTACGTGTAGAATTTAGCATGAATAAGGATGGCGATAATTTTGTGCCACCTTCTTTTGAAGGTTTTAGAGTTTTAATGGGGCCAAATCAATCTGTTAGTCATTCTTGGGTAAATGGAAAACGTTCTTTTTCAAAATCGTATTCTTACGTTTTAACACCTTTGTCCAAAGGGAATTTTACAATTCAGCAGGCTAAAGTTGAAATAGAAGGAAATACGTATAAAACAACGCCTATAAAAATAGAGGTAACCGAAGCGGTTAACGACCCGAATGCGCCGCCTTCTGCCGATGATATTGCAGATGATAATTTGCATTTAGTAGCTGAGGTATCTAATGGGAGTCCGTATTTAAATGAGGCAGTAAGTGTGGTTTACAAATTGTATGTGAGTCCAAGCATTAATGTTTCTAATTTTCTTCCGAAGGCAAATCCAACGTATAATAATTTTTGGTCTCAAGATATAAAAGTTACCAGATTTCAGGTAGAGAATGGTTTGTACGAAGGAAAACAATACCGTTATGTGGTTTTAAAACGTGTAGTATTATATCCTCAAAAAACGGGCTCTTTAGAAATTGAACCGCTCTCATTGGATGTAACTGTAGATGTTCCAACTAATAGGAGAGATGTTTTTGGCGGAAGATTGTTTACGCAAACTAATAAAACAGTTACTGCTGGGCAACGTATTATTAAAGTAAAACCACTTCCAGAGGCTGGAAAACCAGCAGGATTTACAGGTGCTGTTGGACAATTTGATTTTGATGTAATTACTTCAAAATCCGATTTAAAAGCGAACGAATCTTTAACTGCTAAAATTCAGGTAACTGGAAAAGGAAACTTAAAACTTTTTAACTTGCCAAAGCTTACGCTTCCAAGTTCGTTGGAGGTTTATGAGCCTGAACATGAAGAAAATGTTTCTACGAATTTATCTGGAATGAGCGGAAAAATTTCCGACAATTATACTATTGTTCCGCAATTCAAAGGGAAGTATCCTATTCCTGGCGTAGCATTCTCTTATTTTGATCCTAAAGAAGAGAAATACAAAACAGTTACTTCACAACAATCCCTAATAAATGTTTATGAAGGACCGTCCAGTGCTGCGGTAGCAAATGAAGCGACCAGAGATAGTGATGCTATCAATAAGCAACCTATAGCTACCTTGGGCGACCAATTTAGATTTATAAAATTAGACACCAATTTATATGCTAAAGAAGCTTCTGTTTTCTTCGGTTCTATTTTGTATTATATATTGCTACTAGTTCCTTTACTTTTAATTCCTATTGCTATTTTAATAGGGAAGAAAAGAGCAGCTATGGCTGGAGATGTAGTTGGCAATAGAGTTAGAAAGGCTAATAAGTTGGCTAAGAAATATTTATCAGAAGCAAAAAGAAATCTTGGTAATAAAGAGGCATTCTACGAATCTTTAGAAAGAGCGCTACATAATTACTTACGAGCAAAATTGAAGTTGGTAACGTCTGAATTTAGTAAAGAAAAAATAAGTGAATTACTACTTTCTAAAAATGTAGAAAAGCAGGGGGTAGATAATTTTATAGCATTACTAAAAAGTTGTGAATTGGCAAGGTATTCTCCAAGTACAACAGCAGAAATGCAAAGCGATTACAATAAAGCAGCCGAAGTTATTTCGTTAATCGATAAACAGTTTAAATCATGATGAAGGCTTGTAAAAGTTTACTTAGCGGATTTGTTTTTACGTTGTTTTTATTGACAGCTTATGTTGGGGTAGCCCAAAATGAAGCGGTGTTTAAGCAAGGTAACGATTTATACAACGAGGGGAAATATCAAAAAGCAATAGAAAAATATCTTGAGGTATCTCAAAGTGGAGTTCATTCTGCTGCTCTTTATTATAATTTAGCCAATGGATATTATAAATTAAATCAAATAGCACCAAGTATCTATTATTATGAAAAAGCTCTCTTGCTTTCTCCTAATGATGCAGATATTAAAAATAATTTGCACTTTGCAGAAAACATGACGGTAGATGCTATTGATGTGATGCCGCAAACTGGTTTAGCAAAATTAGCCACCAATATAATCTTTAAATTATCATACAATACATGGGCTATTCTGTCTATTTTATTTATGGTGTTGTTTGTTGTTGGTTTCTTACTGTATTACTTTGCTAGCTACCATACAAGAAAGCGGATTTATTTTGCGCTAAGTATTTTATTCCTGTTATTTTCTATAGCTAGTTATGGTTTTTCATATTACCAATACGGAGTAGAAAACAATAGAAAACCTGCCATAATTTTTGCTAAAGAAACTTCTGTAATGTCAGAACCTAATATGGGCAGCACCGAGGTATTTTTATTGCATGAAGGGACTAAAGTTAATATTTTGGAAACCTTAGGAGGTTGGAAAAAGATTAAGCTAGCAGATGGTAAAATAGGTTGGCTACCCGATACTGATTTAAAAGAAATTAAAGACTTTTAAAAAATCCTTAACAGATAATTCAGTAACAAACATTATATTTGTTATTGATGTTAATTAATTGTCAGTATTGAATACGAATAAGAAAATATTTGTGGGTTTTTTCCTCTTTATATTTTGCTCCTTCTTAATAACTCCAGCTATATTGACTGTTGTTGAGAAAGATGCAGACGTATCCTACTTTTATAGTATGACAGAAGAAGAGAAGAAGGACAATAATACTAGCAGTGAATTAAAAGAACTCAAAGAGTTACCTTACCCAAAAGAGGAAGGTTTTTATATTTCTCAGATTATTACAAAAAGAAAAAATTACCATTACTTCGTAAAACATCACTATAGTCAAGTGATGGATGTTATTATTCCACCTCCAGAATATATTTCCTAATTAGATTTAAGGAATATTATTTCCAATAGTTTCTACTTTAAGAGTAAAAATTGGGTTATTTCCAATATGCTAACTATTGTTTATTATTCTATTTAAAATCTGATTACCTACACGTTTTTCACGCAAATTTTAAGTAAAATTTTAATAAGTTTTCACCTCTTGTGAAAACAAAAATATAGTTAGTTATGTTTAAACATCTAAAAAATGATTTACCGGCGAGTCTTGTCGTGTTTTTCGTAGCCCTACCATTGTGTTTAGGGATTGCATTAGCCAGTGGTGCCCCTTTATTTTCTGGTTTAATAGCTGGTATTGTTGGAGGTATTGTAGTTGGTAGTATAAGTGGTTCTTCCATTGGAGTAAGTGGACCAGCAGCTGGATTGGCAGTTATTGTTTTAGCTGCAATAGCCTCTTTAGGATTTGAGAATTTTTTAGTTGCGGTAATTATTGGAGGTGTAATTCAAATTCTCTTAGGTGTTTTAAAGGCAGGTATTATTGGGTATTATTTTCCTTCATCTGTAATTAAGGGGATGTTGGCTGCCATAGGGGTTATTATTTTTTTAAAGCAAATACCGCATGCTTTTGGATATGATTCCGATTATGAGGGAGATTTAGATTTTTTCCAATTAGATGGTGAGAATACGTTTTCGGCATTAGGTTCTATGTTAGATTTTATCTCTCCAGGAGCCATTTTAGTAACGTGCATTTCGTTGTTTATTTTACTGTTTTGGGAAAAAGTATTATCAAAGAAACACGATATATTTAAAATTATCCCTGGGCCATTAGTAGCCGTAATTGTTGGGATTTTATATTATATGTTAGTAGATTCTAACTCTAGTTTTGGAATAGCTACAGACCATTTAGTATCGGTACCTGTACCAGAAAGTGCTTCAGATTTTATTGGGCAGTTTACGTTTCCTAATTTTGCAGCAATTACAAACCCGCAAGTATGGGTAACTGGTGTTACAATTGCGATTGTAGCAAGTTTAGAAACACTTTTGTGTGTGGAAGCAACAGATAAAATGGATCCAGAAAAAAGAACAACACCTACCAATAGAGAGCTTTTTGCACAAGGAGCAGGAAACATTGTTTCTGGATTTATAGGTGGACTTCCAATTACACAAGTTATTGTGCGTAGTTCTGCTAACCTTCAATCGGGAGGTAAAACAAAATTATCGGCAATTATTCATGGAGTGTTGCTCCTTGGATCTGTAATTTTAATTCCATTATTACTTAATAAAATACCACTTGCTGTATTAGCGGCAATCTTACTTATTGTAGGTTATAAATTAGCAAAACCAGCATTGTTTAAGCAGATGTTTAAGTTGGGAAAAGAACAATTTATTCCTTTTATTGTAACTGTTTTAGGAGTAGTGTTTACAGATTTATTAATGGGAATAGGATTAGGATTGGCTGTAGGGATTACAATGATTTTAATAAAGAACTATCAAAACTCACACTTCTTACATATTGAGAAAACAGATGAAGGGAGTCATATTGTAAAAATGACTTTAGCAGAAGAGATTTCTTTTCTGAATAAAGGAGCAATTCTGAAAGAGCTAAATGCGTTGCCAAATGATACTCTTCTGGAGTTAGATGTTACAAAAACGCTACGATTGAACTATGACATTTTGGAAATTCTAGATGATTTTGCTATTAAAGCGAAAGATAAAAATATAGAAGTTAAGTTAATTTCCAACAAAGGAGTTGTGTACAACCCTAAAAATTACACTTCATTTTTTAGAGCAAAAAATAGCGAAGCAGCTTAATAAATTATATAAAAAAGTTTAATTTTAAGAAAAATATTAGAATGAATTTAGATAAGGTATTTGACAATAATAAAAAGTGGATTGAATCTAAACTTGATGTAGATTCAAATTATTTTGAAGATTTAGGAAAAGGACAAAGTCCAGAGTTACTATACATAGGTTGTTCTGATAGTAGGGTAACTGCAGAGGATTTAATGGGTTTACAGCCAGGTGAGGTTTTTGTTCATAGAAACATTGCAAATATGGTTGTAGGAACAGACTTGAATGCAATGTCTGTATTAGATTACGCCGTTAACCATTTAAAAGTAAACCATGTAGTGGTTTGTGGACATTTTTCTTGTGGAGGTGTAAAAGCAGCTATGCAATCGGCAGATTTAGGAATTTTAAATCCATGGTTAAGAAATATTAGAGATGTATACCGTTTACATAAAACCGAATTAAATGCTATTGACGATGAAGATAAGCGTTACGACCGTTTAGTGGAGTTAAATGTTCAAGAGCAATGTGTAAACCTTATTAAAACTGCAACTGTACAAAAAGCGGTTCGTAGTAGAGGACTTAAAGTTCATGGTTGGGTATTTGATATTCATACTGGAAAATTAATTGACTTAAAGATTGATTTAGATGGTATTTTGAAAAATATTATGGAAATCTATCATTTAGATTAAGCTACCATTTAATAATTGAAGTGGCTGTCTAAAAAGTATCTAAACTTTAAATGTTATCCTGAGCTTGTTGAAGGATGCTTTTGAGTATTAGTTGTTTAAAACTTCGAAAAGCTTAGTTTTAACAATTATAAATTACTTTTTAAACAGCCATTTTTTTGTTTAAAATAGAAAAGAAACGAAAAATTTCCTCTATAAATAATAACTTGTGGGAACTATAATTTATTCTTTTCTCCTATAGTATAGGGTCTTGTATCTTTATTCAGATACTATATTTAATATTTTAGGAAGTTTCTCTAAGCACCCAATCAAAAACAAAGCCTCCAATCTCTTTAACGGGTTTATAGGTAGCTGAGTTGTCTATAGTTTCTTGCTTTATAAACTCAATAGTTTGATTGGTTCTGTCTATAAAAATTAAAATAGCCCCTAGAATTACTATTATTTTTAATCCGCCAAAAGCAGCTCCAAAGAATCTATTTAATAAGCCTAAAGCAGCTAAATTAGCAATTTTTGTAAGTAGTTTTCCTATAAGAGAGACAGCTAATATTATAATGATAAAAGTGATAGCAAAGGCAGTAAGGCTAACGTATTTTTGTTCCCAGTCGACTTTTTCTTGAAGGAAGTCGCCCACAAAATATGAAAAGTGGATGGCGCCATAGATTCCAAGAATAAGAGCAACTAAGGAGGCTACTTCTATAAAAAGCCCTTTCATAAATCCGCGTACAATTCCGAAGATAATAAGTCCGCCTAAAACGATGTCAATGTAATTCATTCAGAAAATCATTTTAACAAATATACATTTTAGATTTTTAGAAATTAAAATGCTATGATGTTAATAGAAAAATTATCTTCTTACTTTTGCACAAAATTATAAAATGGCAAGAGACGAGGTTTTAAAAATGAAATGGGATTTGTTGGTTGGAAAACTCTCAAATCAATTTGCAGATGGGGATGAATTAGAGCTTGATGCTATTATTTATTTAATAGGAGTTCAAGAGCTTGGGCAACTTAATAGAAAGTTTAAAAAGGACGAAAAGCTTAATTTAATGCATATTGCTATTTGCCGACTTTTAGAGCCTTATGGATATTATGAGTTTGATTTTTTTGATGATGATGGTTGGCCACATTATGTAATGAAAGAGCAATTACCTACTCTAAAAGCAGGAGAACAGTCGGTTTTGATGAAAGAAGCTATTGTACAGTATTTTACAGATAGTGGTTATATAGAATAGTAAAAAAACAATATAGAGTGCGCTAGTTATAGCTGCTAGCCCCGATTGAGCCAACTACCCCGTCTGTTTGGCAGAGACAAACAGCCGTGTAGTGGGGAAAGCGGGAAACAGCGATTTATATTTTCGCAAGCTAAAAAGCTTCTAAAAAAGAATTATAAGTTGAAGGAAACGGCAAATATTCTTTAGAAATCTTTAAATTTGCCCTTCCAAAGAAAAAATGGTTATGATTGATACTATTAAGGAACATATTGAGAAAGTAAAAGGCTTTACAGCGGTTACTTTAGATGAGGTTGAAGCATTTAGAATTGAATATCTAGGAAAAAAAGGACTTTTAAATGACTTTTTTGCTGAATTTAAGAATGTTCCTAATGAGCAGAAGAAAGAATTTGGACAGGTAATTAACCAGTTAAAAAATACTGCACAGGAAAAGGTGAATTCTTTAAAAGAAGCTTTAGAGAGTGCTCAGCCTACAGAAAATTTGTATGGCGATTTAACGCGACCTGCAATGCCATTGGAATTGGGAGGAAGACATCCAATTTCTATTGTTAAAAATCAAATTATTGATATATTTTCTCGGATTGGATTTAATGTTTCTGAAGGGCCAGAAATTGAAGACGATTGGCATAATTTTACGGCATTAAATTTACCAGAATACCATCCTGCTAGAGATATGCAGGATACGTTTTTTGTGCAAACTAATCCGGATGTTTTATTGCGTACGCATACGTCGTCTGTGCAAGTGCGTTATATGGAAAATAATAAACCGCCAATTAGAACGATTTCTCCTGGGCGTGTTTTTAGAAATGAGGCTATTTCTTCTCGGTCGCATTGCTTTTTCCATCAAGTAGAAGGATTGTATATTGATAAGGGAGTTTCGTTTGCCGATTTAAAACAAACTCTACAGTATTTTACTACAGAAATGTTTGGGAAGTCTAAGATTCGTTTACGTCCATCTTATTTTCCATTTACAGAACCTAGTGCTGAGGTAGATGTGTATTGGGGCTTAGAAACCGAAACCGATTACAGAATGACCAAAGGTACAGGATGGTTGGAAATTATGGGTTGCGGAATGGTAGACCCTAATGTGTTAGAAAATTGTGGAATTGATTCTAAAGAATATTCTGGATTTGCCTTTGGAATGGGGATAGATAGAATTGCTTTATTGTTGCATCAAATTTCGGACATTAGAATGCTTAGTGAAAACGATATCCGTTTCTTAAAACAATTTAAATCTGTTTTATAATTACTCAATAATCGAAATTTGAATGCTCCGAAGCTTGCTTTGGAATGTTTTTGGTTTTTCCTTTTAATGCCCCGTGAATTGTTCCGAGGTATTTTACTTATAATAAATATCTATGTCTATATTTTTAGACACATAGCAGAATGATTATTTGGAGGTTCCATGTAACCGTTAAAACGATAAATAAAACATGAAAAAAGATATAGAAATCCCTATTGCTGAAGAAGTTTATGTTGCTGCTGTAAATGAGTGGGACGAAAAGCACCTTTCAAAAACTTGGTATATCTATCTTATAAATAATAGGGAAAGTGCAATAGAAGGAACTATTTTGGTTTCTAAAGGTTATGGAGAAGCGTTAAAAACTACAACTATGCGCCATGGACTTGGAGATTTGGAAGCTAAATCTTTTAGGAAAGTAGAACTTATCCAAGAGGAGGTTTTTAAACTGAAAAACGAGTTTTTTCTTACTTTTTTTGCTGATAATAAATTATACGAAAAAAAATTCCTTTTTAACGAGTATCAGATTTCAGAGAGCAATGAGGTTGCTGTTCCTGTGTTAGGAATAGCAGGTGTTTTGGCGAATTAAGTCACTTCTTTTTAATGTTAAAATTGAGATGAAATAATCTTGTTTTTAACATTTATGATTAAAATATCACAATATATCCGTTTTATTTTATAAATATTAAAATTTAACAGCTTCGGTTTTAATTTTTTCTCATAGGAAATTTTGTTAGTCTGCTATAACTTGTAGCAACTTAACTTAATTAATCTACAAGAAATGAAAAACCTAAAGAATAATAGCCGAAGAGAATGGTTTAAAAAAGGAGCATTAGCTGCTGGAGCATTAGCTTTAACACCAATAGATTTATGGAGTGCAACGGCAGATTATGCGCATGGAAATAAACAGCCTTTTATGTTTAATTCCAATTTAACTAGCTTTAAAGAGTTTACTCCCCCTAGATTTCCAGATTTAAGTACGGTAAAAGCTAGATTGGTATGGAATGAAAATCCATATGGACCATCCTTAAAAGCATCAAAGGCCTTTCAAGAGGCTGTTACAGAAGGGAATCATTATTCATGGCGGTCTTTAGGAGAATTAGTAGGAAAAATAGCGCAAAAAGAAGGAGTTACTACAGATAATATTATGATGGGACCTGGGTCGTCTGATTTATTAGAGAAAACCGCCTTGGTTTATTTTAGAGATGGAGGAAATGTTATTAGTGGAGACCCTTGTTATATGTCTTTGGTTCAAGTAGCAAAAGCTTCAGGCGGCAATTGGAAGCCTATTAAGCTCACTAAAGATTTTCAACACGATCTAGATGCTATGGAAGCTGCTATAGATGCAGATACAAAGTTAGTGTACATTACAAATCCTAATAACCCAACAGGAACATTAACAGACACCAAAAAGCTTTATGATTTTTGTGATCGCGTATCAGACAAGGTTCCTATTTTTATTGATGAAGCTTATATAGAATTGTCAGAAGGTGGGTTAAATAATAGCATGGCTCCTCTGGTTGCAAAAGGAAAAAATGTGTTTGTAGCTCGTACTTTTTCCAAAATATATGGAATGGCTGGACTGCGCATTGGATATATGTTAGGAAATAAGAATTCTTTAGATGAAATTAATAAAATTACTAGAGGTGGAATGGGAATTACAGGGCCTACAATAGCTGCTGCCAATGCTAGTTTAGACGATGTTGATTTTGTGGAAGATTGTAAGTCAAAAATTACTGAAGCAAAACAATTTACCTACAATTTATTAGAGAAAAAAAATATTTCCTACCTCCCATCTCAAACAAACTTTGTTCTATTTCCTATAGAAATGGCAGGAGACGAATTTCTTGATAAAATATATGAAAGGAAAGTGGTGGTTAGGGCCTTTAAATTTTGGGATCAAGATTGGTGTAGAGTGAGTATGGGAACAACGGAAGAAATGAAATATTTTGCTGAGGCAATTAATCAAATACTTGTTTAATGGAGTTTGCTTTACAAAAAACCATATCATTACTGCTATTTATTTTAATAGGATTTCTACTCAAGCTTAAGTTTAAAAGTCCAGAAGAAGTTACAGGGTTAAAAAAAATAATTTTAAACCTTGCATTGCCTGCCACTATTTTTATTGCTTTATTAAAGGTGAATATTAGTATGGCATTAATTTCACTTCCATTTTTAGCAATTTTATTAAATGTAGTTTTATACTTTATTACTGGTTTAATGCTTCCTTTGGTAGGGATTGAAAAAAATACTGCCATAGGAAGAACAAGTAGGTTGCTTGTCCCTTCTCTTGCTCCTGGCTTATCGTCTTTTCCGTTTATATTAGAATTTTTAGGAGACGATTATTTAGCTAAAGCTGCAATGGCAGATTTAGGAAATAAAGTTTTTGTACTTGTTGTATTGTATATTATTGCAATGAAATGGTACTATCAAAACAATCAAGATGTAGTTGGAGTTATTGGGAATTCAAGGAAGATTAAAAATCTATTTATTTCAATTCTAAAAGAACCCGTTAATATTTTTATTTTTGCCGCCTTACTCTTTGTAGTTTTTGGTGTTAACCTTACTATGCTTCCTAGTTTTTTTAAGGATACCTTTTCAAGGCTAAGTATTATTATGACTCCATTAGTACTTATTTATATTGGTTTGGCATTTAAAATTAAACGAATGCAGTTTGTGCAAATATTTTCTTTATTAATGTTACGCGCAGGAGTAATACTTGTATTAATTGCCTCGTTAGCTATGCTGTTTGGAGGAATAAATAGCAATACTATTCTTTTAATAGTTTCATTTGCTCTTAGTGCTTGTAGTTTTTGGCCATTTGCACATATTTCTTTAATAGATTCTTCAGAAAAAAATAAAAACACTAATGCTAAAACATTTGATTCCAATTTTGCAATTGGAGTTTTAGCACTTTCATTACCTATTTCTACATTACTAATATTATGTATTCTCTCTGCAGGAAATACATTTTCGGATGTGTTTAATTTATTAATATTAGGTCTAACATGCTGTTTTTTAGGTGTTTTTGTGGTAATTTGCAAAAGTTTTAAATCGTTTATTAAAGCTTCCTCCACTACCTCAAAAAAATATTCTGAAAGTAACGCTTAATTTTTAAGCTAAAGTTTAACATACTATTAACTGCTGTTTAGTTCGGTAATTACCGAACTAAACGTAGTTTTGCATCTTATTTATAAAATATGATAGAAGATGTAGAATTAATGAAGCTAAAAAAAGAGCTAATAGAAGAAATGGGAGTGTATTTTGAATGTCAAGATATGCTATCTCCACTGTCTTCAAGAATCTTTGGGTATTTAGCTTTAGCAGGAGATAAAGGTGCAACTTTTGACGAGATTTTGGAAGAGTTACAAGTGAGTAAAAGTTCGCTTTCAACAAATCTTCAGCTTTTACAGTCGATGGGAAGGATTGGTTATTACACAAAATCGGGAGACCGTAGAAGGTATTTTAAGGCTTCGGTTGATAATATGATAAATCGTTTAGATGATAAAATTAATTCTTGGAAAAAAGAGCGAGAACTGCATGTTAAGGTTCTTAATTATCGAGAAAAAACATTATCAGCAGATGATAAATTAACAATGAAAAACAGAAAAGATCTTTCTTTCAATAAGCACTACATTGAGTTTGTGGATGCCATGATTGAAAATTTATGTAAACTAAAAAATAATTTAATAACAGTCAATCAAGTACAATAATGAGTTCAAAATTATATTCTAAACTATTCCTAGTAGGTTTTGCAATAGTCCTTGTAAGTTGTGGGAAGAAGGAAAAAGCGCAACAAGCAGCTCAGGCAATGCCTTATCCTACTGTAAAGATAGAAAGTAAAAAAATTACTGGTTATAAAACCTATCCTACAAGTATAGAAGGGGTTATAAACAGTGGGGTTCGAGCAAAAATATCTGGTTATATAAAAGATGTTTTAGTAGACGAAGGACAGCAAGTTAGCAAAGGGCAAGTTTTATTTCGTTTAGAAACAGAATCTTTAACTCAAGATGCTGGTGCTGCTCAAGCTAGTGTAAATGTAGCCCAAGTGGAGGTTGATAAATTAAAGCCACTAGTAGAAAAGGGAATTATTAGTGAAGTTCAATTAGAAACTGCCAAAGCTAATTTAGCACAAGCAAAGAGTAATTATAGCGCCATAAATGCTAATATAAATTATGCTACGGTTAAAAGTCCTGTTGATGGTTTTGTAGGGGCAATACCTTATAGAGAAGGAACTTTAGTAAGTCCGAGTGACCAAATACCGTTAACAACAGTTTCTGATATAAAAGAAGTTTATGCTTATTTTTCAATGAATGAAGAGGATTACTTAGATTTTGTTCAGAATACAAAAGGAGATTCCCGTCAGGAAAAACTTGACAATTTTCCAGAAATCAATTTGGTTTTAGCTAATGGCGAATTATATAAGCATAAAGGAAAAATTAAAACTGTAACAGGGCAAGTAAACCAAAATACAGGTACAGTTAGCTTTAGAGCTACATTTCCTAATCCAGAAAGACTTTTAACAAATGGAAACAGTGGGGTAATACAAATCCCTACCGTTTATACAGATGTACCTGTTATTTCTCAAGAATCTACTTTTGAGCGTCAGGGGCAAACATTAGTTTTTCATGTAGGAAGTGATAATAAAGTAAAATCTGAAGTAATTAAAATTACAGACCACATAGAAAACTTATATGTAGTAGAATCTGGTGTTAAAATTGGAGATGTTATAGTGGCTAAAGGAGTGGATAAACTTAGAGATGGAGCTGAAATTGTACCACAAGAAACGTCATTTGATAGTATAACAAAACCGATAAAAACATTATTTAGAAACTAACAAAAAAGCTTAAAAAGTAAGTTATGCTAAAAACATTTATAGAGAGACCTGTATTATCTACAGTAATCTCCATTATATTAGTAATTTTAGGAGGGTTAGGGGTTTTAACCTTGCCTATAGAGCAGTATCCAGATATTGCCCCTCCTACTGTTCAGGTAAATGCTACCTATCCTGGAGCCAGTGCCGAAACTATATTAGAGAGTGTAATTATTCCTATTGAAGAGCAGATAAATGGAGTGGAAGGAATGACGTACATTACTTCTACCGCTACCAATGCTGGTACAGCAAATGTTACGGTTTATTTTGATCAAAATACAGATCCAGATATTGCTGCTGTAAACGTACAGAACAGGGTATCTAGAGCCAATGCTTTGTTGCCGCAAGAGGTTGTACAAACAGGAGTTATAACACAAAAGCAACAAACGAGTTCGCTGATGTTTATTTCTTTTTTCTCATCTAATGAGGATTACGACGCTACGTATGTTCAGAATTACTTAAAAATTAACGTTATTCCAGAATTACAGCGTGTAAATGGGGTTGGAGATGTTAATGTATTTTCTAGTCAAGATTATGCAATGCGTATTTGGTTAAAACCAGATAAATTATCGGCATATAATTTAATTCCATCAGATGTTTCGGCAGCTTTAAGAGAGCAAAGTTTAGAAGCAGCTGCAGGTTCTTTAGGAGAGAATAATGGAGAGGCTTTTTCTTACGTAATAAAATACAGTGGGCGTTTTAAAACTGAAAAACAATACGGAGACATCATTATAAAAGCGCTAGGGAATGGTCAGTATCTGCGTTTAAAAGATGTTGCAGATATAGAATTGAGTGCGCAATCTTTTGCTTCGAGTTCTATTACAAATGGGTATCCAAGTGTAAACATGGCGATATACCAAACAAAAGGGTCCAATGCACAAGAGATTATTGAGACTATTCGCGAAAAATTGGAGAATCTGAAGCCAGATTTTCCAAAAGGGATAGATTTGTTTATTCCGTATGATACAAACGACTTTTTAACTGCATCGATAGATAAGGTGGTGCATACACTTATTGAGGCGTTTATATTGGTTTTCTTGGTAGTATTTATTTTCTTACAAGATGTTAGATCTACTTTAATTCCTGCTATAGCAGTTCCTGTTGCAATTATAGGTACTTTCTTTTTTCTGAATGTCTTCGGATATTCCATAAACTTACTAACATTATTCGCTTTAGTGCTGGCTATTGGTATTGTGGTCGATGATGCTATTGTAGTGGTGGAAGCGGTGCATGCCAAGATTGAAGAAGGGAATGAGAAATCTGCAAAATCTGCAACTATAAATGCAATGACAGAAATATCAGGAGCTATTATATCTATTACCTTAGTAATGGCAGCTGTATTTATTCCTGTTACATTTATCCAAGGACCAACAGGGGTTTTTTATGAGCAATTTGGGGTAACGCTAATTGTAGCGATTATGATTTCTGCTGTAAATGCCTTAACCTTAAGCCCTGCATTGTGTGCATTATTCTTAAAAGTTCATACGGAAGAGGAGAAGAAGAACACAACATACTTACAACGTTTTTATGACGGTTTTAATAAGGGATTTAGTGCTACTACAGAACGTTATGGAAAATCTTTAGGTTTTCTATATAAGCATAAATGGATTACTGGAGTTGCATTATTGGCGTCTATAGCTGGTATAATTTGGGTTTCTTCAACTACTCCAACTGGTTTTGTTCCTAATGAAGATCGTGGGATTATTTTTGCGAATGTAGAATTACCTGCGGGTTCATCTATAGATAGAACTGGAGAAGTAAACAGATTATTATATGAAAAAACTAAGGATTTACCTGGTGTAGAAGGTGTGTCTGTAATTAGTGGATTTAGCTTATTAGGAGGACAAGGTAGTAACTACGGATTAGGATTTATTAAATTAAAAGACTGGGAAGAACGTGGAGAAGATTCTCTTTCTGTAGATGCGCTTACCAAGAAGTTATTTGGAATAGCTACTACAATTCCAGAGGCAAATATTATATTTTTTGCACCGCCAAGTATTCCTGGTTTTGGAATTTCTTCTGGTTTTGAAGTGAATTTATTAGATAGATCTGGAGGTGCTTTTACGGAACTAGATGAGGCTAATCGTGATTTTATGATGGCTTTAATGAAACATCCTGAAATTCAATATGCGCAATCTTCTTTTAATACTAAATATCCACAGTATGAGATGGAGATTAACGTGCCTGTTGCTAAAGAAAAGGGAGTGCCTATTAGCTCTATATTCTCTACCTTACAAGGATATATAGGAGGTATTTATGCAGCCGATTTTGCTAGATTTGGTAAACAGTATCGTGTGTATTTACAAACACTTCCCGAAAGTAGAGATAATAAACAATCTTTAAATGAATTGTATGTTAGAACTGGAGAAGGGGAAATGGCACCTATTACTCAGTTTGTAAAACTAAAAAGAGTGTACGGACCTCAGTCGGTTACCCGTTTTAACTTATTTAATTCTTCTAAAATTACTGGAGCTTCAAATCCTGGGTATAGTACTGGGGATGCAATTGCTGTAGTAGAAGCTGAAGCGGCAAACTTACCATCAAATTATGATATTGCTTATTCTGGACTAACTAGAGAAGAGGTAAATGCAGGAAGTCAGACAATTTTAATATTTATTTTAAGTATTGTGTTTGTGTACTTTTTATTATCGGCACAGTACGAAAGTTATCTGCTGCCTTTTTCGGTAATCTTATCATTACCATTAGGGGTATTTGGAGCTTATTTTACAACCAAAATGGTTGGATTGGAAAATAATATTTTCTTCCAAATTGCACTTATTATGTTAATTGGGCTTTTAGCCAAAAATGCAATTCTTATTGTGGAGTTTGCACTTCAACGGCGAAGACGAGGAGAGAGTCTTGCAGATGCTGCAATTCATGGGGCTAAAGCTAGACTTAGACCAATTTTGATGACTTCATTTGCTTTTATTTTAGGATTAATGCCATTAGCATTAGCAGGTGGTGTTGGTGCCGCTGGTAACCGTTCTATAGGAACTGGAGCAGCAGGAGGGATGTTAATTGGAACAATTTTAGGAGTGTTTGCAATCCCAATTCTTTTTGTAGTATTCCAATGGTTACAAGAAAAAATTTCAGGAGCTCCAGAAGCTATTGTTGAATCTGAAGATAACTTAAATTAAGATGAAGAACTTAAAAATATATAAAATCATACTAGGGCTTAGCGTACCATTGCTGTTGCAATCGTGTTTTGTGGCTAAGAATTATGAAAGACCTGAGGTTGAAACGGAAAATCTTTATAGAACCGATCAGCTATCTCAAGACAGTACTTCATTAGGAATGGTTTCATGGAGAACTTTATTTAAGGATCCAATTCTAGAAAGATATATAGATACTGCACTTGTTAATAATTTAGATATCAGAATGGCGCTACAGCAAATTGTGGCTTCAGAGGCTTATTTAAAACAAGGAAAGGCTGGCAATTATCCAACTTTAAATTTAAATGGAACAGTTACGCGTCAGGAAAATTCTGAAAACAGTCAGTTTGGGAGTATTTTTAATGCGCCTTATGAGCAATACGATTTAACGGCAAGTTTATCATGGGAAGCAGATATCTGGGGAAAAATACGAAGTAATAAAAGAGCTTTCGAAGCAACGTATTTGCAAACTATCGAAGCGCATAAAGCTGTTAAAACAGAACTTATTGCAGCACTTGCTTCTACTTATTATCAATTACTTTCTTTAGATGAACAGTTAAAAATTACTAATGAAACAGTAGAAAATAGAGAAGGGAGTTTAGAAACAACAAAGGCTCTTAAAGATGCTGGAATGGTTACAGAAGTGGCGGTTAAACAAACCGAAGCTCAGTTATACACAGCAAAGGCGATAAAAATTGATTTAGAAAATCAAATTAAATTATTAGAGAATGCCTTTTCTATTTTATTAGCGCAACCTCCACATGCTATAGAGCGTAGTGTATTGGAATCTCAAGAAATAGACCAAGAATTAACTACAGGAGTTCCTTATTTGATGTTGCAAAACAGACCCGATGTAGCTTCAGCAGAATATGGATTAATAAATGCTTTTGAGCTTACTAATGTTGCTAGAAGTAGCTTTTATCCTTCTATTACATTAAGTGCTAGCGCTGGTTTCCAAAGTTTAAATTTTGATGATTGGATTGATGCGAGCTCTATTTTTAACTCGCTAGTAGGTGGTTTGGCTCAGCCTATTTTAAATGGAAGGAAAATACGTACTCAATTTGAAGTTTCTAAAGCGCAACAAGAGTCGGCTTTATTAAATTATAAGCAAACATTATTAACCGCTGGAAGAGAAGTTTCAGATGCGTTGTATAGTTATCAAGCTGCAGTAGATAAAATTGAAGCTAGACAAAAAGAGTACGAAGCATATAGTTTGGCTACAGAGTATTCTGAAGAATTACTTAATCAAGGTTTAGTAAATTACTTGGAAGTACTTACGGCTAGAGAAAATTCTTTAAACTCTGAATTGCTTTTGGTTGAAAATAAATATTTACGTTTAAATGCTGTTGTGACACTGTACCAAGCACTTGGTGGAGGTTGGCAATAAGGCAATAACAATAAAATCAATTTACCTGTTAATGATTTAACTCATTTAATGGATTAAATAGATTTCATTCATGGTTAGCCCTTACGAAAGTGAGGGCTTTTTTATGTTTTTATAAATAAAACTCGTTAATCCCTCATAGAGGGTTTAATTATTTCAAAGCCTGTTTTGAGTTTGCTGAAGGATTTCTGCACCGTAATAAACTAAACTCCATTGGTTTGAATACCTCTTGGGCTTGATTCGAGATAACTATTTTTTGAAAATGAAATGATTTATTGAATTGTAATTTAACGTGAGTTCTATATAAGAAAACTGACTTATTTGAATACTTTTTAAATCAGTCTTGACCTTTTTGTTTCGTTTTTGTGTCAATACAAAAACGAAAGGAGGATTAAGTAATTTAAAATCATATAGTTAAATTTGTTCTATATTTAGATTTATTTCGAACTCACGTTAATTTATGCAGGGGTTCTAATATTTGTTGTATTAACTGCTTATGATACACAGAAAATTAAACAGATGAATATCATCGGAAATGAAGGACGGAAGAAGATACAAAAGAAGCTGTTATAGGAGCTTTAACTCTGTATTTAGATTTTATAAACCTGTTCTTATTTCTTCTGATAATTTTTGGAAGAAGAAAGTAAATTTATATAATTTGAATAGAATTCTATATGCTTTAATGCTTGTTGTCTTTTTTTCTTGCGAAAAAGAGGCAGAAAATGCTGTGCTTATTTCAGGGGGATTGGTTTCTTCTAAGTCGGAATTCCTTGTTATTAAAAATAGAGATATTACTAATCCTAAAACAATAGATACTTTTTATGTAAACAAAAAAGGAGAGTTTAAGGATACAATCTCAGTAGCGCTAGGTTACTATAAAATAGAGGCGGACAATCTAAATTTTGATATTTATTTGGAGCCTGGTTTTAATTTGGATCTAATTCTAGACCAAGAAAAGAGTAAAGTGTATTTCAAAGGAATTGGTGCTGATGAAAATGAATATCTTTTTTCACGTCAAAAGAAGAGGCAAGCATTAAAGCATATAGATACTTATAAGAACTTTGTAAAGCTTGATGAAGAAGAATTTTTAAAAATGAATGATTCAATTGGAGGTGTTTATAAAAAGCTTCTTGAGGATACGCCTATAAAAAATATTGATTTTTTGCATCTTGAACGGTCCTTTATAGCTCTTAATATGGATTATAATTTAATGAGTTTCGAAGTAGATAAAAAGTTACTTACTGATGAAAAGGATTATAAAGTTTCTATAAACTATCCAAAACCATTTTCTTCTATTGATATAAATAATGAAACATTATTAAAGTTACCTTTCTTTATCCCTTTTTTGGCTAATAATCATTACTATTTCCTTAAAGATAAGAGTGATTTATTTGTGAAGGGAAAGTTCTTAAAATGTAAAAATTGTGATATTGACGTGGCGTATCTAAAGGAAATAGATAAAAATATTACAAATCAAAAAATAAAAAATAAAGTATCATATCTTATTGCTAAATGGCATATAATAGGTGTAGATAGTTTAGATCTGTTTTATAAAACTTTTAAAGCTATAAATACAGATGCATATTATAAGAAAGATATTGAAAGTACTTTTAATAAGCTCAATAAAGTAAAGAAAATTAGATCGGTAGTTGAAACAAAACTTATTAATCGTAATGGAGATACAACTACCTTAAATCAATATAATGGCAAATTTTTGTATGTGGACATTTGGGCTTCTTCATGTAAGCCTTGTTTAGTAGAATTTCCTTCATTTAATAAATTGGCAGATAAATATATCAGAAACATAACTTTTGTAGGGATAAATGTGTGGGACTCAAACAAGAGATGGTTAGATGTATTGAATAAGCATGAGCTAAAAGGAAATCAATTTCAATTAATTGAAGAAAATTCTACTAAAGTAGACTTTACAAAAGAATTAGAAATTAATTCGCTACCTAGATACTTATTATTGGATAAATATGGATCTATTATTGATTTTAATGAGGCGGCTCCTTCTGAGGAAAGACTTCAGCACAAAATAGATTCGCTATTATCTTTAAGGGAATAGAAATTTATTTTGCTTTCTCTTCTTTTAAAATAGCATCAATAGTAGCGTTTAGTTTGTCTTTGTCGTTGTAAATTGGATCTAAGTCTATAATTTCAACCTTTCTAAATTGTATTGGGTGACTTTCACTTTGGATAGAAATATATCCTTCGGTTAGTGGTTTCCCATCTTGTTTTGCTGTTTTGTCAAAATCGGTAACACCGCTACCACCAATTGTAGGGTTTATGTACTCTAAAACTGTTTCTCCTTCTAGAATATGTTTTACAATAGAGTCTTTTAAAACTAAAAAAGTACCTCTAACCCATTGGTCGCCTCTATAGGTTTTGGATAAGGAGTTAGTACAATGTGGTGTAAAAAGAGAGTCTTTGTAAACAACATTTGTTCCAGGGGTACATAGATTTAGTGTAGATCGCTCATCTTCTGTATCCGGATTTCCACCAAGAAATTGCCCTTCAATACTAATTGGAAAATCTTGGTCTTTAAGCATAGTTTCTGGAGCTTGCCCGTGTAGCATAGCACCACTATTTCTATAGGCCCAACCTTCGCCGTCGGCTATTTGCTCTCCTACAAATCTATACTCAACAGCTAGAAAATAAGCAGAAAAAGGCTTGTTATAGAAAAGATGTCCGTATTGTTTATTAAAAACATCATGGTAGTCGTCGTAATTTACGGTAATGTATCCATCTTTTACAGAAAAGGTGTTTGCGTAGTTTTCACCTACTTCATGATGTCTTATTTTAGGAGTCCAGCCAGAAAGGTCTTCACCATTAAATAGCTGTTGCCATTCTAGCTGGACTGCTGTATCAGTTTGTTTTATAGGTTCTTCTTTTTTCTCTTCTTTGCTTTTACAAGCAACTATTGAAATTAGTGCACTTAATAAAATAAACTGATATATTTTCATCTTAATAATAAATTATTCTACAATAAATTTACCTTGCATAGCAGCAAAGTGTCCAGGGAAACTACATAAAAAGTTATAAGTTCCAGCAGCTGGAGCTTCAAAAGTAATAGTGTCACTTTCACCACCACCTAATAGTTTTGTATGAGCTATAACAGCATCTGTTCCTTCAGGAATGTACTCATTGTTTGTAGCTCCAGTAGCTTTAGTAGCAAAATCAACAAGGTCGGCATCAGCTTTAAGAATAACTAAATTATGCCCCATTACTTTCTTGTCAAGTTTACCAACATGCTTTAATGTAATAGTAACTTTTTGACCAGCTTTAACACGGATCTCACTTTTATTAAATTTCATCATATCGTTAGCTGTAATAATCACTGTGTTTTGCGATTCTTCAGCATCCGATGTTTTTTTAGAAGAAGACTGCTCCTGCTCATATTGGAATTTCTCTTCTTTCTTTTCTTTTTTCCCGTCACCACAACTTATGATGGCCAATGAAAAAAGACATGCAGCTATTTTACTGTAAAGTTTCATTGTTATTTTGTTTTAATTAAGCGCTAAGATACATATTTATACTTCATTTGGAAGTAGACAAGCCTAATAAATTAGGTAATATTCTTTTAAAATTTTGTGAATTTTGTTGCAAATTCTAACGCTCTTTTTTCATTATAATAAACATTATGAGCGTCATAAAATCCAACATGACCTCCGTATGCGGGAATTTCAAGAAATAAATTGTTGTTTTTTCTGGCTTCTTCAATCGGGAAACAGCTCTCCGACAAGAAAGAGTCGTTCTTAGCATTTAAAATTAAAGTAGGAACTTCTATGTTTTTTAGAAATTGTAAGGAGCTACTTTTATCGTAATAATCTAAAGCATTTATAAAACCATGAGCTTTGGAGGTATAAAAATCATCAAAATCTTTTAAGGTGATAATTTTTTTCACATCTGTTTTTGAAACTTTTTCAGGAAATAGTTTTTGCTTTTCTTTCAATTTAGCCAAGAGTGTTCTTTTAAATCGAAGCGCGTATAAATAATTTTTTCTTTTATGAATTTCAAGCATCGAACCATATAAATCGCAGGGAGCAGAAACCGCTATTGCGATTTTTATTTCTGAAGGAATTTTGTGTTGTCCTAAATATTTCAGGGTTAAATTTCCTCCTAAACTAAACCCTTTTAAAACAATATGATGATAGTTGTATTTTTTTAAAATGAAATTTATAACCCACTCCAACTCATCGGTATCTCCAGAGTGATAGGATCTAAAGTTTTTATTTATTTTTCCGCTACACGTTCTATAGTTTAAACAAACCGCATCATACCCATTTTGATTGAATATTTTTGCGCTTCCAGTAATGTATGGGCGTTGAGCATTTCCTTCCAATCCGTGGAGAATAACAACTAGTTTGTTTGTTTTTTCTTCGGAAAAACTCCAGTCCAAATCCAGAAAATCATTGTCTGGAGTGGTAATCTCTTCTCGTTTTTGCTGAACTCCTTTTACGTGCCTTATTTTTCCAGAATAGATAGTTGCAAAATGACCATTTTTAAATAAATGAGGAGGATTGTAGTGCGATGCTAAAATTGGCATAAGGAATTATTAATTTCAAATTCGTTAATTATTATGCGTGCATAATAATAGTTTGTAACTTTGCTTTACAAGTTTAAAATTAATGAAATTTGTTTTAATTTCTTATGGAGGTTTTAAATCCTTTGCGGACTTGTTTCGAGGTGGTTGCTTGTAGCAGCATAAACTTAAAAAAATATTGAAGATGTACACAAAAGAATTTGAAATCCGTTGGAACGATTTGGATGCAAACCGACATTTGGCAAACAAGGCTTATATTGAGTTTGCCGCACATACGCGTATGTCCTATCTTATAGAAAAGGGTTTTGATCAGCGCTTGTTAGGAAAGTTAAATATAGGTCCTGTGGTGTTTTATGAGCATATTTATTATTTTAAAGAAGTGTTTTCTGGAAAACCAGTAACAGTTTCTTTGGAGTTAAAAGGGATGAGTGAAGATGGAATGTTTTTTGAATTTCATCATAATTATTACGATTATAAAGGACGTAATGTTGCGCATTGTGAGATTATGGGGGCTTGGATAGATTTAGGTTCTAGAAAATTAATAGGACTTCCAGAGGAAGCAGCGCATTTATTTGAAAAAGTAGATCGTGCTGAAGATTTTAGGGTTTTAACAAAAGAAGATACTCGTAAGCATGCTAAAATGCCTGTCGACTTAAAGTCTGAATAAGTTTTAAGGAGCTTGTAAAGTAGTAGGCTATAAAATAAAAGATGTTGACATATTTTTTGTTTGCTCCCTCATGGTTTTTGCTGTGAGGGGGTTTTTCTCTTTGTTTTGGTCACTAAATAAACCCCAATAAATACTAATATAGCAGCAATTATTCTAACAAAACTAATTTTATCAGCGCCTACTAAAACAGCAAATGCAATTCCAATAAGCGGTTGTAAATACACAAAGGCTCCAATAGTAGATGCTTTTAATTGTTTTAGTGCATAGATATTAAGTAAGTAGGTAGAAAATGTAGTTCCAAGTACTACATATGCCATACGCCAAATAGCATCAAAAGGTAAAGAGCTCCATTTTACTGCTGTAAATTCTGAAATAGTAAATGGGAAATTAATAAAAATAGCGATAAGAAAAACCCACTTCATAATAGTAAATGCGTGGTATTTTACTGTAAGAGGTTTAACTAAAATTAAATAAATACCATAGGAGATAGCATTGGTAAGGAGCATAATATTTCCTAAAGCAATATCTGGGGCTCCTTGCTGCATTTGCTCTCCAAAAAGTACAAGTCCGAGTGCACCAGCAAGTCCTAGCATAACTCCAAAAGCTCTAATAGGAGTAATCCGTTCTTTTATAATTAATGCAGAAAGTACAAAAACAAAAATTGGAGTAATAGTAGATATAACGGCGCTGTTAATAGGGGAAGAAAGGCTTAACCCTTTAAAAAACATCAGCATGTTAATAACCATTCCAAAAATGGCACTTCCAATAAGTCGTGGCCAATCTTCTTTAGCAATTTTTTCTTTTGGGCCAAAAAAACTAATAAGCCAAAACAAAGCGGCAGCACCCGTTACTCTTAGAAAAATAAATCCAAAAGGCTCAATGTAGGTAGGCATTACGTCTTTAGCAACCGTATGGTTTATTCCGTAAATAACACTTGCCCCAAATGCAGCCAACAACGCTAAAATTCGTTTATTCATGAATGGTTTCCTTTGCTGTTGCTACTATTTTTTTACTATTTCCTATAAAAATATTTTCATCAACAATAATTACAGGGCGTTTTAAAAAAGTATAATGCTCCAGAATAAGACTTTTATAATCGTTTTCTTCAAGGGCTTGATTCTTTAAATCGCGCTCCTTGTATAGGCGAGCTCTTTTGCTAAATAAGGATTCATAAGAACCAGAAAGGGCTTTCATCTCTTCTAGCTGACTTTCAGTAATAGCTTCTGTTTTAATGTCTTGAAAAGTAAAATTATCAGGAAAATTTATTTCTTGAATAATTCTTTTACAAGTATCGCAAGTGCTAAGATGATAGATTTTTTTCATACGAATAAATTTAGGTTAAACATTTGGTAATAAAATTGATAATAGATAAAAATCGCAAAAATTATAAATTTCATTCCTTCCTTCTGTGGAGGCGATTATTTTGACTATAATTAATCCCTCTATGAGGGATAAAATGCAAATTTAAAGCTATTAGTTTAGTTACTCCTTCTTTTTTGTGGAATTATAACAAGGTCCTCTTTGAATGTTTTAACTGAGTTTTTTCAAGGGAATTGAGCCTAGTTTTCTTAATTTTATCCTTTGTAAATAATATGCTTTATGGAGGGTTAATACCTAGTGTTTTAAACTTCATTTAGCAAAAAAATAAATAGTATGTTGGCATATCAATTTGAGATATTAGAAAAAAGTAGAAAAAGCTTGTTAAAAGCTACCGAAGGTCTTTCAGAAGAACAAATTAATAGAATTCCAGAAGGATTTAATAATAATATTGCATGGAATGTTATCCATTTGGTGGTTACGCAACAACTTTTATGTTATAAATTGGCAGGGCAAGCCATGTACGTAGATGATGAGCTTGTAGATAATTATAGAAAAGGAACTGCGCCAAACCCTAATAAACCAGTCTCTTTGGAAGATTTTAATAAATACAAAGAAGAGTTAATGTTAAATGTTGATAGAATTAAAGAAGATTATAAAAAGTCAACTTCGTATATTAGTTTTACCAATAGTGTTGGAATAAATATAAATAGTATTGAAGATGCTATTGCTTTTAATAATTACCACGAAGGTTTGCATACAGGTTTTGTTAATGCGCTTCTGAGAGCCATTCAGGCTTCATAAATTGGGTTGCTTCTTCCAAAGGAATTTCAATTTTTGTAAGTCCGTCAGCATAAGCAGATATTTCGTACGGATTGTAAATTAATACAATGCCTTTTTCATCAAAACCAATACTATTTGGAAGATGGAAATTGTCATTTTCAAACATAAATCCGGTGCTATTTATATTAGCATCGGGTTTTATTTTTTCTTCTTCTCTAAATAGTTTTTCAGCATAATCTACAAAAGCCCCTTTGTCTGTAAATAAGTCTTCAGCAGTTAACGCTTTTCCTGTTTTTGTATCGTAATTTAAAAAAGTAATACTTCCGTATCCATGAGCTCCTCCTGTAAAGATGTAGCTTTCAATTTTGATAGAAGTAAAGAGGGTATTTTGAAATGAGATAGTTCCATTAATAGTAGCTTCCCATGGAATAATATCTTCAGGAAATCGTTCTTTTAGTTTTTTGTAATCACTTCGGAATATTTCAATTGCAGCATCCAAAGAATCGGTGGTTTTTTCCTCGGAATAGTTAAGGATGTTAATAACAAACTTATTAATATCTTGATTAATCTTGCTAGTGATTTCGTTTTCGGGTTGCGCTTGCGGAAGGTCAATAGTTACTTTCGGACAATTAGTACATGTGTTGTTGACCATATTTTGATTAACAAAACTTAGAGTTTCTTTCTTTTCACAGGCTGTAAAAAATACTGCAGATAGAATAATTCCAATTGCAAAAAATCGCTTCATAAAAATTGCTGTTAAATAAAGGATAAAGGTACGCTGTTCTTTGCAATCCCCAAAAGTAAACGATATTTTTGTTAGACAATCTTCAACTTATGAGTAAAGATAATTTACGCTTTAATTCAAAAGCAATCCACGGAGGGCAAGAGCCCGATAAAGCATACGGTTCTGTTATGCCACCAATTTACCAAACATCAACATATGCACAAAGTACCCCTGGCGGACATAAGGGTTATGAGTATTCTCGTAGTGCAAACCCTACACGTACGGCTTTGGAAAACAGTTTGGCAAGTATTGAGAATGGGAATTACGGATTGGCATTTGCTAGTGGCTTAGCTGCTATAGATGCTGTTATGAAACTTTTAAAGCCTGGAGATGAGGTGGTTTCTACTAACGATTTATACGGAGGGAGTTATAGGTTGTTTAGTAAAATATTTGAAGGTTTTGGGATTAAATTTCATTTTGTTAATATGGAGAACGCTTCTACTATTGAAGCACATATTAATAAAAATACCAAGCTTATTTGGGTAGAAACGCCTACCAACCCAATGATGAATATTATAGCTATTAAAGCGGTTGCTGAAATAGCAAAAAAACACAAGGTTTTGTTGGGGGTGGATAATACATTTGCTACACCTTACTTACAGCAACCTTTAGATTTGGGAGCCGATTTAGTGATGCATTCTGCAACTAAATATTTAGGGGGACATAGCGATGTGGTAATGGGAGCCTTGGTGGTAAAAGACAAAGAGCTAGCCAATAAATTATACTTTATACAAAATGCAAGTGGAGCAGTTGCAGGGCCAATGGATAGTTTTTTGGTGCTGAGAGGAATAAAAACCTTGCATGTGCGTATGCAACGCCATTGTGAAAATGGAGAAGCAGTAGCAAATTTCTTGGCAAAGCATCCTAAAATTGAAAAGGTATATTGGCCAGGGTTTGAATGGCATCCTAACCATGCAATTGCAAAAGAGCAAATGAATGGTTTTGGAGGAATGATTTCTTTTGTAACAAAAGGAAATGATTATAAAGAGGCAATTAAGATTGTTGAGAATTTAAAAGTATTTACGCTGGCAGAATCACTCGGAGGTGTTGAGTCTTTAGCTGGGCATCCAGCAAGTATGACACATGCTTCTATTCCAAAAGAAGAACGCGAAAAAACAGGCGTTGTAGATGCGCTTATTCGTTTAAGTGTTGGAATTGAGGATAAAAACGACTTGATAGAAGATTTGGATCAAGCAATAGGGTAGCGAAAACGTTTGAAATTATTGATTTTACAAAAAAGAGGCATTGATTTTCAATAAAAAGTATAATTTTGCCTCGAAATTATTAAATACTTAATTAATCCATTTTTTATGAACGCAATGGACGAAAAAATAGAAGCATTTATGGACGAAGTGAAAGTCCGTAATGCACATGAGCCAGAATTTCTTCAGGCAGTAAGAGAAGTAGCAGAAACAGTACTTCCTTACATAGCCGAACACGAAATTTACAATGGTAAAAACATATTGTTAAGAATGGTAGAGCCAGAAAGAGCAATTATGTTTAGAGTGCCGTGGGTAGACGACAATGGAGAAATCCAAGTTAATAGAGGGTACAGAATTCAGATGAGTTCTGTTATCGGTCCATACAAAGGTGGTCTTCGTTTTCACCCAACAGTAAATTTAAGTATTTTAAAATTCTTAGCTTTTGAGCAGGTCTTTAAGAACAGCTTAACCACATTGCCAATGGGCGGTGGAAAAGGAGGATCGGATTTTGATCCAAAAGGGAAATCGGATAACGAAATTATGCGTTTTTGCCATAGTTTTATGTCAGAACTTTTTAGACATATTGGTCCAAATACCGATGTGCCAGCTGGAGACATAGGAGTTGGAGCTAGAGAAATAGGTTTCTTGTTTGGGATGTACCGTAAAATTAGAAATGAATTTACTGGAGTTTTAACAGGAAAAGGACTTTCATGGGGAGGTTCCCTTATTCGTCCGGAGGCAACAGGGTACGGAAACGTATATTTTGCTCAAAATATGTTAGAGCTTAAAGGAGATAGTCTTGAAGGAAAGATTATTACGGTTTCTGGTTCTGGTAACGTGGCGCAATACGCTACAGAAAAAGCTACGCAATTAGGAGCAAAAGTGGTAACGCTATCCGATTCTGGAGGAACTATTTATGACAAAGATGGGATAGATGAGGAGAAGCTAGCGTATGTTATGGAAATTAAAAACACGAAGCGTGGTAGAATTTCTGAATATCTAGATAAATATCCAAATGCAGAATATTATGCAGGGAAAACGCCATGGCATATACCTTGTGATATTGCAATGCCATGTGCTACACAAAATGAATTAGATAAAGAAAATGCAGAAGCATTGGTTAAAAATGGATGTATTTGTGTGAGTGAAGGGGCAAATATGCCATGTACTCCAGGTGCTGTAATGGTTTTTCATAATTCTAAAATATTGTTTGCTCCAGGAAAAGCATCTAATGCTGGTGGAGTTGCTACTTCAGGGTTAGAGATGGCGCAAAATTCATTGCGTTATAGCTGGACTAGAGAAGAGGTGGACGAGAAATTAAAAGGTATTATGAAGAGTATTCATAATTCTTGTATTGAGCATGGAAAGGATCCAGATGGATATATAAATTATGTAAGAGGCGCTAATATTGCTGGTTTCGTAAAAGTTGCCGATGCTGTTTTAGCACAAGGAGTAGTATAATATTCTTATTATTGTTGTCTAATAAAGGTTACGACTTTTATTGGACCCTACTTATATTAAGGGTTAATAGAGGTTTTTAAAATAGCTCCCTTGCTATTAAGAAAAATGAATAAAAAGAGGAGTTTAGTAATGATATTTATTTAAATTACTCATTTTGTGATAGTTAATATTTAGTCTTTGTTCTTTTCTCTTACAGCGAAGCGGTTCTGTATTTTTACTCGGACATTAATGTATTCTTATATATAATTTAAACACCCTTTGGTTTTATGCTGAAGGGTGTTTTTTATGATTGATAGTTTATGAACTTATTTTAGTAGTTTTTCAGAATAGATTCTTCGCTATCTTTGTTTTATGATTGTTACTACCAAAGCTATTGTGCTTTCTGCTTTAAAATATGGAGATACGAGTTTAATTGTTAAGCTTTTTACGGAAAGCGATGGCTTAAAATCGTATATGCTGAAAGGAGTTTTGGCTTCTAAAAAAGGGAAGCTAAAAAAAGGATATTTTCAGCCGCTAACTCAGTTGGAGGTTGTAGCCAATCATAGAGATAAAGGAACTTTAGAAAGCTTGCGAGACGTTAAGTTAAGCTATTCTTACAAAACCCTTCAAACAGACGTTTTAAAAAGTTCTATTTCCTTATTCCTTTCCGAAATGTTAGTAATTTCTATGCAGGAAGAGGAGGAAAATAAAGCTTTGTATTCTTTTATAGAAGAGGCTTTTATTTGGTTGGATACTCATGAAGATATTGCTAATTTTCATATTTCATTCTTAATTCAGCTCACTACTTTTTTAGGTTTTTATCCTGATGATACTTATATAGAAGCCCCGTATTTTGATTTATCCGAAGGAGAATTTGTTCCTTCTCTTTATAATGAAGTAATTGAAGGGACTACATTGGTAGCTTTTAAACAATTTTTGAAAGCCGATTTTGATGCTGCTAAAATAATCAAGATGGGAAGAGGTGTTCGTGCGGTATTATTAAATAATTTAATTCGCTATTATCAGCTTCATTTGTCAGATTTTAAAAAGCCTCGCTCACTAGAAATCCTTCAGCAAGTATTTAGTTAGCTCATCATTTTAGAGATATTACAAAAACAATAGAAATAAGCTACTTAGTTTGTCTTTGTTAATAGAATAAATGTGGAGATTATTCTTATAAAAGTTATGTTTAAGTTCTAAAACTATTATTTTCAAGTTACTTATCAATCAAGGTGTTGCTTTTAGTAGTGTTAAGGTGTGTCAATTCGTTGGAATTTAGTAATTTTGCCAACTTTAATACGACAAAGATTTGCTGATTGGATATTAATATGAAAATGCAGTAGTTATATGCATTCTCAATTTTATAATTAATAGCAATCGGGATAATTACTAAAATTATAAACACGTGAAGTTTACAGAATATAAAGGATTGGATTTGCCTAAAACTGCAGAAGAAGTTTTAAAGTTTTGGGAAGAGCAGGCTATTTTTGAAAAAAGCATCACTAGCAGAGAAGGGAAGGAACCATTTGTGTTTTATGAAGGACCCCCTTCTGCTAACGGATTGCCAGGGATTCATCATGTAATGGCACGTGCAATCAAAGATATTTTTTGTCGCTATAAAACTCAAAAAGGTTATCAAGTAAAAAGAAAAGCAGGGTGGGACACGCATGGTCTTCCTGTAGAGCTTGGTGTTGAAAAAGAACTAGGAATTACCAAAGAAGATATCGGTGCTAAAATATCGGTAGAAGAATATAACGAAGCTTGTAAAAAAGCGGTGATGCGTTACACAGACATTTGGAACGACATGACCCGTAAAATAGGGTATTGGGTAGATATGGAAGATCCATATATTACCTATAAGCCAAAATATATGGAGAGTGTTTGGTGGTTGCTCAAGCAAATCTATACTAAAGATTTGATGTATAAAGGGTATACTATTCAGCCATATTCTCCAAAGGCAGGAACTGGATTGAGTTCGCATGAAATTAATCAGCCAGGAGCCTATCAAGATGTTACCGATACTACCATTGTGGCGCAATTTAAAGCGAAGGAAGAAACCTTGCCTGAGTTTTTAAAAGGTTTTGGAGCAGTTCATTTTTTAGCTTGGACAACCACACCGTGGACACTTCCGTCTAATACCGCATTAACAGTTGGACCTAAAATTGATTATGTTTTAGTAAAAACTTTTAATCAATATACCTTTGAGCCTATCAATGTAGTAGTGGCAAAACCATTATTGAAAAAACAATTTTCAGGGAAGTATTTTGAGGCTACTTCAGAAGAAGATTTTACTAATTATACTTCAGCAGCAAAGAAAATACCGTTTCAAGTAATTGCAGAAGGAAAAGGAGCGGCTATGGTTGGAGCTGAATATGAGCAGTTGCTAACATATGCATTGCCATATCAAAATCCAGAAAATGCTTTTAGAGTAATTTCGGGAGATTTTGTAACCACAGAAGACGGTACAGGTATTGTACATACAGCGCCTACTTTTGGGGCGGATGATGCTAAGGTTGCCAAAGAAGCAACTCCAGAAATTCCGCCTATGTTGGTGTTAGATGAGAATGATAACCCTGTTCCATTGGTAGATTTACAAGGCCGTTTTAGAGCTGAACTTCCTGAAATTGGAGGAAAGTATGTAAAGAATGAATATTATGCGGATGGAGAAGCTCCAGAAAAATCGGTAGATGTAGAAATAGCAATCAAACTAAAAGAAGAAAATAAAGCCTTTAAGGTTGAAAAATACGTCCATAGTTACCCACACTGTTGGAGAACAGACAAGCCAGTATTGTATTATCCATTAGATTCTTGGTTTATTAAAGTAACCGAAGTTAAGGATAGAATGTACGAATTAAATAAAACGATCAATTGGAAGCCAAAAGCAACTGGAGAAGGTCGTTTTGGAAATTGGTTGCAAAATGCAAACGACTGGAATTTATCGCGTTCTCGTTTCTGGGGAATTCCATTACCAATATGGCGTACCGAAGATGGAAAAGAAGAGGTGGTAATTGGTTCTATAGAAGAATTAAAAGCTGAAATGGCAAAAGCCGTAGAAGCAGGAGTTTTAGAAGCTGATATTTTTGCTGATTTTGAAGTAGGTAATATGAGTGAAGATAACTACAACAAAGTAGATCTTCATAAAAATGTAGTGGACAAAATTACATTGGTAGCTCCATCTGGAAAACCAATGAAACGTGAAGCAGATTTAATAGATGTTTGGTTTGATTCTGGGTCGATGCCTTATGCACAGTGGCATTATCCGTTTGAAAACGAAGAGAAATTAAAGTCCCCCCTCCTTGGGAGGGGGCTAGGGGGAGGCTTTTTCCCCGCAGACTATATTGCTGAAGGAGTAGATCAAACACGTGGTTGGTTTTATACTTTGCATGCAATTGGTACCATGGTGTTTGACTCGGTTGCATATAAAAACGTAGTATCGAACGGCTTGGTGTTGGATAAAAACGGACAGAAAATGTCTAAGCGATTAGGAAATGCAGTAGATCCATTTAAAACGTTGGATGAGTACGGTCCAGATGCTACACGTTGGTATATGATTTCTAACGCGAACCCTTGGGATAACTTAAAATTTGATTTAGAAGGAATTGCTGAGGTTCGTAGAAAGTTCTTCGGAACGCTGTACAACACCTATTCTTTTTTCAGTTTATATGCAAATATTGATGGTTTTACGTATGCAGAAGATGATATTCCTTTAAATGAACGTCCGGAAATAGACCGTTGGATACTTTCAGAATTAAACACTTTGATCCAGAAAGTAGATGAAGCGTATGCTGAATATGAACCAACTCGTGCAGCTAGAGCTGTTTCAGAATTTGTTCAAGAGAATTTAAGTAACTGGTATGTGCGTTTATGTAGAAGGCGTTTTTGGAAAGGAGAGTATGAAAAAGATAAGATTTCTGCATACCAAACGCTTTATACTTGCTTGGAAACGGTAGCTAAGTTAGGGGCGCCAATAGCTCCATTTTATATGGATCAGTTGTATAAGGACCTGGTAAGTACTACAAATAAAGAGAATTATGAAAGTGTGCACTTGGCAGAATTCCCTCAATTTGTAGAAAACTTTGTTGATAAGTTATTGGAACGTAAGATGGAGAAAGCGCAAACAATCTCATCTTTAGTGCTTTCACTCCGAAAAAAGGAAATGATAAAAGTACGTCAACCGCTGCAAAGGGTTATGATTCCTATACTTGACGAAGCTCAAAGAGATGAGATTAAAGGAGTTGAGGAGTTGATAAAATCTGAAGTAAACGTAAAAGAAATTGAATTAATAGATGATGCTTCAGGGCTGTTAGTTAAGCAAATAAAGCCAAATTTCAAGGTTTTAGGACCTCGTTTTGGAAAGTATATGAAACTGATTGTCAATGAAGTAGCTAAGTTTGAACAATCTCATATTCAAGAAATTGAACGTAATGGGGAAATCCTTATGGAAATTAATGGAAAAAACATTACTTTAGGAATCGATGAAGTTGAGATTTCATCACAAGACATAGAAGGGTGGTTAGTAGCAAGTTCAGGTGCAATCACAGTAGCGTTAGATGTAACTATTACAGATGATTTACGTAATGAAGGCGTGGCTCGAGAATTAGTAAATAGAATTCAGAATTTACGTAAAGATTCCGGTTTTGATGTAACAGACAAAATCGATGTAAGGTTGCAAAAAGATGGATTTATTGAAAAAGCTGTTGAAAATAATATTGAATATATTAAAGCAGAAACGTTAACTGCACAGCTTAATTTCGAAGAGAATCTAGATAATGGTACAGAAATTGCATTTGATGAAGTGAACACCAGATTAATCATTCAAAAACACTAGTACTATGGAGACAGATATAAAAGTAAGGTACTCAGACAAAGATTTAGCAGAGTTTAGAACATTGATAGAAGGTAAAATGCAGAAGGCTTATCAGGATTTAGAGCTACTAAAAAGTTCTTATAAAAATGATGGGAATAATGGTACAGATGATACTTCTCCTACATTTAAAGCTTTTGAAGAGGGTTCTGAAACCATGAGTAGAGAGGCAAATACACAGCTTGCTTTACGTCAGGAAAAGTTTATTCGCGATTTAAAAAATGCATTAGTACGTATAGAGAACAAAACATACGGAATATGTAGAGTTACAGGAAAGCTTATAAACAAGGAGCGTTTAAAATTAGTTCCTCATGCTACATTAAGTATTGAAGCAAAAAATATGCAATCGTAATTATCATATTATTTTTATAATAAAAACGCTCTTTTTAAGGGCGTTTTTTGTTTTAATCCCTCATTTAGGGCTTATTCCCCAGAACCTGTGCTGAGTTTACCGAAGGGCTCTACGTCGAAATGGGTTAAATTATTTTCCTTTGAATACTTCGTAGACTTGCCTCGAGGTAGTTGATTTCCTTAAAACCTGTTTAGAGTTAATCCGTAGGATTTGTCTTCAGAATAAGGTGAAGTTTTATTGTTAAAGTATATGATGGCTAGAAATGCTATTTTTTATTTTTTTCTTTTAGTATCTACATGTTGTTTTGCTCAAAAAGCTGTGGAAAAAAGCGTGTATGCTAAAGGGGTTACTTTGATTGATATTGATGCACAAAATGTGTATAAAGTATCCATCAAAACACACGCTTCTAATAATGTTTTGATTACAACAGTTATGGATGGAGAATATCAAAACGAATTTATAAACACTATAAAAGAAGACGGAACCACACTTTATATTGGAGTTGAAAACAGACCTTTGTTTGATAAACCCAACGATAAACTTAGCGCTCATAAAGTAGTTGCAGTGGCTTTAGAAGTTTTAGTTCCCGCGTATAAGCAAGTTCGAATTGTAGGAGATTATACGCAGGTATATGTAGAAGGGAAGTATGATAATCTTCAGATTTCTACTGGGAATGAAATGGTTTACATGAAAAATACTTTTGGAAATCTTATTCAAGCCAGAACCCGAAATGGTAATATTGTAGTAGAAAATTCCAAAGGGAGCTTTGAAGCAATTTCAAAATATGGTAAAGTTTATAAGGAGAAGTTTAAAAAGGGAAATACTAAGTTTGAGTTAAATTCGCTTAACGGAAACATTTACATTAATTAAATAGAATAATATCCTTATTTTTACCGCCATTGAAAAATAATGCCTCCATCTAATAAAAGGCAATTACCTATAAAAGCATGTCATTAAAAAAAGCGTCATTTATTATCATTTTGGTTTTAGTGATAGACCAAATATCAAAAATATATATAAAAACAAACTTTGTTTTAGGAGAATACGTAGAAGTTTTTAGCTGGTTTAAAATTCTTTTTATTGAAAATGAAGGAGCAGCTTGGGGAACAAAAATAAGTGATATTATTCCTGGAGTTTCTGATGAAGCAGGAAAGTTATTCTTAACAGTTTTTAGGTTATTTGCCATCTGTGGAATAGGTTATTGGTTGTATGATAACGTTAAAAAGAAAGCTACTCCAACTTTAATCATAGCTATTTCATTAATATTTGCAGGCGCTTTAGGAAATATAATTGATTCTGTTTTTTACGGAATAATCTTTAATGATAGTTACGGACAAGTAGCTACGTTATTTGCAGAGCAACCATATGGTACTTTATTCCACGGAAAGGTTGTAGATATGCTCCATTTCCCGATGATAGATACAGTGCTTCCAGAATGGTTTCCAATTTGGGGAGGGAGTAATTTTCGTTTCTTTGAACCTGTTTTTAATATAGCAGATTCTGCAATAAGTATTGGTGTTGGGGTACTTTTAGTATTTAATAAGAAAGCTTTTCCAGAAAAGGCAGGAATAAAAGCTCAAAAAAGGTAAATCTTCTCGGGAGTAACACAGTAATCAAGAGCAATATCTTCTTTTCTGGTATTGACAATACCTTCTTCAGGAGGGAAAAATGAGAGTCCTATTTTTATTACATCTTTGTTGCAAGAGCTTAAAAATTGGTCATAAAAGCCTTTTCCATACCCTACACGATTTCCTTTTTTATCAAAAGCTAAAAGTGGAATAAAAACAACTTCAATTTTTTTATTTGGAACTTCAATACCATCTTCAGGTTCTGGAATACCATATTTATTTATTTTGATGGTAGTATTATCTGTAAGTAAGAAGTTGGTTAACGTACCGTCTTTAAAATTACTTTTAGAAATAATAATTTCTTTGTCTTTTCCTTGAAGAATACTTAATATGAAAGATGTATCAACCTCTTTTTGAGATTCAATACTTAAGAAAATATGGTAGTAGGTTTTTTGCCAGATGTCAAGTTTTAAAAGTTGATTGGCAATGGCAATACTAGTATCTTCAATAAAATCTTGTGTGAACGTAGCACGCTTTTTTTTATACGCTATGCGAAGCTCATTTTTATTCATCGGATTATACTTTTTCAAACATCTCTTCGAGTTCACCAAGAGAAATTGGTTTTACCCAATAATCTGATACTTCTTCAAACTTTTTAGCGCGTTCTATGTCTTCAGGGTTTATGGAAGAGCTTACAACATAAAGTGTAATAGGGTGTTCTAATTCGCATTTAATCTTTACAAATTCATCTAAAAACTGCCAGCCATCCATAACAGGCATATTTAGGTCGAGTAAAATTACCTGTGGAATCCGTTCTTTTTCAGGTTGGTCAAAAACACCTTTAAAATAAGCGTATGCTTCACTTCCGTTTTCAAAAACCAAAAATTCTTTGCAAAGCTTCTTGATGTCTAGTAACCGAGATAGCATTTTCACATAGAGTTTGTCGTCATCTATTATGCAGGCTAAGTCTATTTTGTGGTTCATTTGAGTATTCTTAGGGGTATTATTTATAATGTAATAGCCGATAAATATAGGTTTTTTTTAATATTTCATACTATTAAAAAATACCAGTTCTCCAAATTTAACTTAAATGACTCTTTTAAACTAAGTCTTATCATACTTTTCTTTCATTTTAAAAGAAAATATCCTTGAAGATTTTATTATTTTAGTTTAAATTATCTTTGAAAAGAAATTGCAGCAATTCCATGAGTGAAACCCCCATAGATATTCAATTACAAACTTTACCAGCTAGTCCTGGAGTATACCAATTTTACAATAAAGATGGGAAGATTATATATGTAGGGAAGGCAATAAACTTAAAGAAAAGAGTTTCTTCCTATTTTCATAAAAATCACGAAAACGGAAAAACAAGAGTCCTTGTTAAGAAAATTCATACCATAAAACACATAGTTGTTTCTACAGAAACGGATGCGCTTTTATTAGAGAATAATCTTATAAAAAAATACCAGCCTCGTTACAATGTTTTATTAAAAGACGATAAGACATACCCATGGATTTGTATTAAAAATGAACGTTTTCCTAGAGTTTTTTCAACTAGAAACTTAATAAAAGATGGTTCAGAATATTTTGGACCATATACTAATATAAGAACAGTTAGAACGCTGTTAGATTTAATTAAAGGTTTGTACGCTATACGGACTTGTAATTACGATTTGTCTAAAGATAAAATTGAGGCAGGTAAGTATAAGGTGTGTTTAGAATATCATTTAGGTAATTGTAAAGGGCCGTGTGAGGAGCACCAGAGTTTGGAAGCCTATAACCAGCAAATAAAAGAAATTAGAGAGCTTCTTAAAGGGAATTTTAAAGATTCTTTGGTGCAATTTAGAGAGCAGATGAATAAACTTGCTCAGGAGATGAAGTTTGAAGAGGCGCAACAGATAAAAGAAAAAATTGAAGTTTTAGAAAATTACCAAGCAAAATCAACAATTGTAAATCCAAAAATTAGTAATGTTGATGTATTTTCTATTGTAAGTGATGAGAGCTTTGGCTATGTTAACTTTTTACAACTTTCATACGGTGCAATTATTAGAGCGCATACTATAGAAATTAAGAAAAAATTAGAAGAAACAGATGAAGAGTTATTGGAATTGGCGGTAACAGAACTTCGAACACGGTTTAATTCTTTATCTAATGAAATCTATGTGCCCTTTCCGATAAAAGTAGCCGACAAAATTAAAGTTACGATTCCTAAATTAGGAGATAAAAAGAGAATTTTAGAACTTTCCGAAAGGAACGCTAAGTATTACCGACAAGAAAGGTTCAAGCAAATAAAAATTATTGACCCTGATAGGCATGTAAAGCGTATTATGGGACAAATGAAGAAAGATTTACGTCTGTCGGAAGAACCACGCCATATAGAGTGTTTTGACAACTCAAACATTCAAGGAACAAATCCAGTGGCAGCATGTGTAGTTTTTAAAGATGGGAAACCAAGTAAAAAAGATTATCGCCATTATAATATAAAAACAGTAACAGGGCCAGACGATTTTGCGTCTATGGAAGAAGTTGTTTTTAGACGTTATAAAAGATTGTTGGAAGAAGAGGAGTCTTTGCCGCAATTAATAGTAATAGATGGAGGGAAAGGGCAGCTTTCTTCAGCATTAAAAAGTTTAGATGTTTTAGGCTTACGAGGCAAAATTGCAATTATTGGAATAGCAAAACGTTTAGAAGAGATCTACTATCCTGGAGATTCGATTCCGATGTATTTAGATAAAAAATCGGAAACGTTAAAGATTATTCAGTATTTGCGAAACGAAGCGCATAGGTTTGGAATTACATTTCATAGAAATAAAAGAAGTAAAGCCGCTATTAATTCGGAATTAGAAAATATTGAAGGGATAGGAGAAAAAACGGCAAACGATTTATTGAAAAAATTTAAATCGGTTAAAAGAATTAAAGAAGCTCCATTGGAGCAAATTACAGAGGTAGTAGGGAAATCGAAAGCTCAAAAAATTTATCAAGCTTTTCATAAATAATTAGGGGTATGTTTATAAGGAATAGGTTGTTTTTAATAGTTTTTCTTTTCTCATTCTTGGGTTTTTCTCAAAATGAAACCAAAAAAGATGCAAAAGTAGGATTGGTTTTAAGCGGAGGGGGCGCAAAAGGCTTAGCGCATATTGGCGCTATAAAGGCAATAGAAGAGGCAGGAGTTAGAGTAGATTATATTGGAGGAACAAGTATGGGGGCTATTGTTGGGGCGCTTTATGCGGCTGGATATTCTCCAAAACAATTGGATTCTATTTTTCAAGAAACCGATTTTGACGTTTTACTGCAAGATAGAATTCCTCGTTCTGCTATGTCTTTTTATGAGAAAAATAGTTATGAAAAATATGCGGTTGCCTTGCCGTTTAATAAGTTTAGATTATCGTTTCCTACTTCTTTGTCCAAAGGGCAAAATTTATACAACCTACTATCTCAACTGTTGTTTAATGTAAATGATGTAGAAGATTTTAACGACCTCTCTATTCCCTTTTTCTGTATGGCAACAGATGTAGAAACAGGCGATCCAATAAAATTAGATAAAGGATACCTGCCAAGAGCCTTGGCTGCAAGTGCAGCAATTCCTTCTTTTTTTGAACCTGTATTTAATGATGATAGGGTGTTGGTAGATGGGGGAGTTATAAATAACTATCCGGTTGATGAGGTTAAAGAGATGGGAGCCGATATAATTATTGGGGTAGATGTTCAAGATTCGTTAGCTACTCGAGACGAACTGAGTTCTGCTACCGATGTTTTGGTGCAGATAAATTATTACAATACTATTAATGCAATGAAGGAGAAGTTAAAAAAAACGGACCTTCATATAAAGCCTAATATAAAGCCTTACAGTGTTTTGTCCTTTGGTAAAGGAAAAGAAATTATAGAAAGTGGGTATGTAGCTGCGGAAGAAAAAAAGGGAACATTGGATAGTATTGCGCAACTTCAGATTAAAAAACCTGTAATGCGTTATCCTGGAAAAATTGTTGATAGTTTTTTAATTGATAGATTGTCTTTTGAAGGAAATGACAAATTTACACGTGCTTATCTAAAAGGAAAATTAAGATATACAACAGAGGAATACACAACTTTTGATAAAATAAATCAAGGGATGAGTAATCTAGCTGCAACCAATAACTTTAATAGTGTGCGCTATGAGTTAAGACCGAATAAAGAGGGGTATAAACTTACAGTTCCTATAGTAGAAAGGCATACAGACATGTTTTTGAAGTTAGGAGTACATTATGATGGATTATATAAAACCGCTGCATTGCTAAATATTACCAAAAAACACCTCTTCTTTGATGACGATAATATGTATGTAGATTTTATTGTGGGAGATAATATCCGTTATAATTTAGAATACTATGTGGATAAAGGATTTTATTGGAGTTTTGGTTTAAAATCGCGCTATAATTCATTTGATAGGAATGTAAGTTTTGATTTTGTAGAAGAGAAGGCTGGAGATCCACCGCTACCAGAAGTTAATAAACTAGACGTTAAACTGTCGGATATTACCAATCAGGTATATATGCAAACGGTCTGGAAAGAAGAGTTTACTTTTGGGGTTGGACTTGAGCATAAGTTTCTGAAAATTGAAACCGAAACGATTGCAGATGATGAAGGAGATGAAATTGTTCTTGAAAATGATAATTATTTTAGTACCTATGGGTTTTTAAAATTTGATTCATTAGACAATAAATACTTCCCCTCAAAAGGGTTTTACTTTGACGGCGATTTTCATTTATATTTATTGTCTACTAATATTTCTAATGATTTTAGTGAGTTTTCAGTAGCTAAAGCTAAAATGGGATTTGCAACACCAATTTATAAAAATCTTTCGTTTGATTTTTTTGCTGAAGGAGGATTTAAATTTGGAGATACAGAAGTAAACTCCTTTGATTTTATTCTTGGAGGATGGGGTAATGATTTTATAAACAACATAACCCCTTTTTTAGGGTATGATTATTTAAGTTTTGGGGGAGATAGCTTTGTTAAAGCTACCTTTAATGTTGATTGGGAATTTGTAAAACAAAATCATTTAAACTTTACTGCCAATGTAGCAAATGCTGGAGATAATATTTTTGAAAGAGGAGAATGGTTTACTCTGCCAACTTATACAGGTTATAGTGTGGGGTATGGCTACGAGTCTTTTATAGGGCCATTACAAGCTAAAGTTAATTGGTCTCCAGAAACAGATGATACCTTGTTTACAATTAGTATTGGTTTTTGGTTTTAAGAATTTCTTAATGTAAATCTCCGTATATTATTCCGATATTTGTAGAATTCAAACGTTTTCGCTATGCCTTTTTATCATAAACTAGGAAAGATACCTCATAAAAGACACACTATATTTAAAAAGAGTGATGGGAGCTTATATTATGAACAATTATTCGGAACCATTGGATTTGATGGGATGTCTACCAACTCATACCATTGCCATAGACCAACACAGGTAAAAGAGATAAATAAAAAAATAGATGTAGCTCCAAAGGTTGCAATTTCTAATAATATTCAATCATATAAATTACACGGATTTAAAATTAAGTCTGAAGATGATTTTTTAAAAAGTAGAAAGTCAATTTTAACAAATTCAGATTGTACAATTCAACTGGCATCACCTAAAAAATCTATAGAGAATTATTTTTATAAAAATGCAGATGCAGATGAGTTAATCTTTATTCATAAAGGAAGTGGTAAATTAAGAACCCATCTTGGGAATTTAGACTTTTCTTATGGGGATTATTTAGTTATTCCTAGAGGAATAATTTATAAAATAGATTTTGATACAGAAGAAAACAGACTTTTTATTGTAGAATCTAGAAGACCTATATATACACCAAAACGATACCGAAATTGGTTTGGGCAATTATTGGAACATGCTCCTTTCTGTGAAAGAGATATTCGGAGGCCCTACGAATTGGAAACAAATGATGAAAAAGGAGATTTCTTGATAAAAATAAAAAAACAAGACGAAATTTTTGATATGATATATGCTTCACATCCATTTGATGTGGTTGGTTATGATGGGTTTAACTATCCGTATGCATTAAGTATTCATGATTTTGAGCCAATTACTGGGCGTATCCATCAGCCGCCACCAGTCCATCAAACTTTTGAAACAGATGCTTTTGTGGTTTGTAGTTTTGTGCCTCGTTTGTATGATTATCATCCAGAAAGTATTCCAGCGCCATACAATCATAGTAATATAGATTCTGATGAGGTTTTATATTATGTAGATGGCGATTTTATGAGTAGAAACGATATCGATCAAGGGTATATTTCGTTGCACCCAGCAGGAATCCCTCACGGACCACATCCTGGGGCTGTAGAGCGTAGTATTGGGAAAACAAAAACCGACGAATTGGCTGTTATGGTAGATACTTTTAGACCACTTCAGCTTACAAAAGAAGCATTAGAAATAGCTGATGATTCTTATTATAAATCGTGGTTAGAACATTGATTTTTGTAGTATGATGAATTTTAGAGTAGATATATCAGCTCACTTGAGAGCAATGTGGTGAAGAGCTAGGATGATAACTTTATCATCACTAAATATATATTCTTTATAGGAAGGCTTTCAGAAATCAATTACCTCAGAGTGAACTTTGAGGGATTAAAAATCATCAAATTGAAAAAATTATGTCACAAGATACAACATCATTAAAATTGAATAAAGAAGTTGAAAATGCAGAAGACTTCTTACCGCTTTTAGGAACAGATTATGTAGAATTATATGTGGGAAATGCTAAGCAGGCAGCGCATTACTATCAATCGGCTTGGGGTTTTCAACCCATAGCGTACGCTGGATTAGAAACTGGAAGAAAAGATAGTGTTTCCTATGTGCTTCAACAAGATAAAATACGCATTGTATTAACTTCTCCTTTGCAGGAAGGCGGAGAGGTAAACAGGCATATAGAAAAACATGGCGACGGTGTAAAAGTAGTAGCACTCTGGGTAGACAATGCTACTAAGAGTTATGAAGAGACTATAAAGCGTGGAGCAAAAAGTTATATGGAGCCAAAAACTATAGAAGATGAAAACGGGGAAGTTGTACTTTCTGGAATTCATACCTATGGAGAAACTGTTCATGTTTTTGTAGAGCGCACCAATTATTCTGGATCTTTTATGCCAGGGTACAAAGTGTGGAATCCAAGCTACAAACCTGAGACAGTTGGGTTAAAATACATAGACCATATGGTGGGTAATGTTGGTTGGAGTGAAATGAGAAAATGGTGTGAGTTCTACGCTAAGGTTATGGGTTTTGCCCAGTTGGTTTCCTTTGATGATAAAGATATCTCTACAGATTATACGGCATTAATGAGTAAAGTGATGAGCAATGGAAATGGACGAATTAAATTTCCAATAAATGAACCAGCTGAAGGAAAGAAAAAATCTCAGATAGAAGAGTATATAGAGTTTTATAACGGAGCAGGAGTTCAGCACATTGCTTTAGCCACAGATAATATTATTGAAACGGTAAAGCAATTAAAATTGCGGGGAGTAGAGTTTTTAAAAGTTCCGGAAACCTATTATGATACAGTTTTGGAGCGAGTTGGAAAAATAGATGAAGACTTAGAGCCGCTTAAAGAGTTAGGGATTTTAATAGATAGAGATGATGAGGGGTATTTATTACAATTGTTTACAAAACCAATTTTGGATAGACCGACAATGTTTTTTGAAATAATCCAGAGAAAAGGGGCGAAATCATTTGGGAAAGGCAACTTTAAAGCCTTGTTTGAGGCTATAGAGCGGGAACAAGAAATGCGAGGAACGCTATAAAACACATCTTTTTCTGTTAAATTAATAATTTAAAACTCAACAAATTGATTACTTAATGTTAAAAAAGTTAAACTTATTTATTATGCTTGCATAACATGTGTTTTGTATTAACTTTGCGCTCGCAAAAGGGGTGGTGCCCTTTGCAAACTTTAAGTAAAGTTTTCATAATTTAAAGTTTTGGTTGGTTAATGAAAAAAACTCGGCTTCGGTCGAGTTTTTTGCGTTCAATTTATTTTGACTTTTTTTGGTTGAGTAAAAAAAAGTGCTTTTATTCTTTAATCAAGTATTTTTAAAGAAGCATAGCAGTGCTATGGTTAGAGAAGTTTATTTATACCTTTTTCTACTTTTGGAATAATAATTGTTAATTATAGCTATATAAGAATTATAATGTAATTGATTTTATTATTTTTACACAGAACTCTTTTAAATTTATTGAATTACAATTAATTATCAATAGTTATCAAGGTTTAATGCGAGTTTATTAATACGCTGATTATGAAGAAGATTATTTTAGCTATACTAGTATTTTGGTCCTCAGCATTTGTAAACCAAAATAGAGTTGTAGAAGAGAATGCATACCAAGCGGGAGAGTGGTTTAAGTTTAGAATCCATTATGGAATTTTTAATGCTAGTTATGCAACCCTTCAGCTTAAAAATGAAAACCTTAACGGAAAAGAAGTATTTCATGTAATTGGGAAAGGTCAAACTACAGGTTTAGCAGATTTATTTTTTAAAGTAGACGATAATTACGAAAGTTATTTTGATAAAAACTCAGGGCAACCCTATAAATTTATTAGAAAAATTAACGAAGGAGGTCATACCAAAGACCTAGAAATTAATTTTGATTATAATAAAAATAAGGCTGTCTTAAAAGATCATAAGCACGATACTGAAGAAATATTTCAAATAAATAAGGGAGTGCAAGATCTTATTTCTGCATTTTATTTCCTAAGAGACCGCGTTGATAGAAAAACTGTAAAAGAAGGAGAGGAGTTTGTTTCGGATATGCTTTTTGATGATGATGGATTGTTTAAGTTTAAACTCAAGTATTTAGGAAAACAAACCCTTAATACCAAGTTTGGTAAAGTAAGATGCTTAAAATTCCGCCCTTACGTTCAGTCGGGTCGTATATTTAAAGAAGAAGAAAGTTTGACACTTTGGGTGTCTGACGATGAAAATAAAATGCCCATAAGAGTAAAAGCAGATATTCTTGTAGGATCAATTAAAGCCGATTTAGAGGCCTTTAAAGGATTAAAGCATCAGTTTAAAATTCAAATGGATTAATGGCAGTGAAACCCGAAATTGAGGCGCAAATAGCATCATTAGAAGAAAAGTATAAAAATTCTGGTCAAGATCTAAGTTCTTATTTAGATGGCCTTCTTTACGAAAAGTATCTTACTTACTGGGATTATATTCATTTGGATACACTTTTGAGTTTGCAAATCCCAAGAACGCATTTCCCAGATGAAGAGATATTTATTATGTATCATCAAATTACGGAATTGTATTTTAAGCTTATTATTCATGAGCAAAAACAAATTATAGATCATAAGCTTCAAGAAGCAGATTTTTTAATTACCAAAATTGAAAGGATTAATAATTACTATAAAATATTAATCAATTCTTTTAATGTAATGATTAATGGAATGGATCGTTCTCAGTTTTTAAAATACCGAATGGCACTCTTGCCTGCAAGTGGTTTTCAGTCTGCACAATTTAGAATGATAGAAATTTATTCAACGCCATTAAATAATTTATTACATTGTAGTGTTGAGGAACAGTTTTCAGAAAAAAGCACTTTAGAAGATTTATATGAAAATATTTATTGGAAAAAAGGAGCGGTAGATACCAAAACAAATGAGAAGACGCTCACACTAAAACAGTTTGAATATCGTTATACGCCTAGATTCATGCGTATAGCAAATGAAGTAAAAGGGACCACCGTATATGAAAAATACTTACATTTGCCAGAAGAAGTTAAAAATAACTCGTTGTTAGTCAAGGCAATGAGGGAGCTTGATGTAAATGCAAATATAAATTGGAACCTAATGCACATGGGTGCAGCATACAAACATTTAAGTAAAAAAGATCATACCATTGATGCTACTGGAGGCACCAATTGGAAAGAATATTTACCTCCAAGTTTTCAGAAAATCATCTTTTTTCCTGAACTTTGGAGCGATTCTGAAAAAGCCGACTGGGGAAAACAGTGGGTGGAGCATATGTTTAACCCTCAAACACATTAAAACTAAATGCCAAAGAATGTAGCAGCATTTTTACTAATGGCAATGATAGCCTTAGTATCGTGCAAAAATGAAAAGAAAGAAGTAGAGGAAGTAAGCGCTGTTGAAACAGAAGAGCTTAAACCTATTGAGTTAAAGGAATTTGGTTATAATCTCAACCACTATTTAGTAGTTAGAGATACTATAAAAGCTGGTGATAGCTTTGGAGAAATTCTACAAAGAAACAATATTGGATATCCAGAAATATACAATATTGTTGAAGGGGTTAAAGATTCGTTTAATATAGCAAGTTTACAAGTAGGGAAACCTTATACCTTACTTTGTGACAAAGAGGATTCTCTGCAAACGCCAAAATGTTTTATCTATCAACCAAATAGTATTGATTATGTGGTGGTAGATTTTGCAGATTCTGCAAAAGTTAAAAAAGGTAAAAAAGAAGTTAAACTTGTGGAGAGGGAAGCTTCTGGAATTATTAATGGATCTTTGTATCAAACACTTCAAGATCAAGGCTTAAGTCCTATTGTGGCCTATAAAATGTCCGATGTTTATGCTTGGACAATAGATTTCTTTAGAATCCAAAAAGGGGATAGGTTTAAAGTTATTTTTACTGAAAAATATATAGACGACTCAATTTATGCAGGAATTGATAAAATTCAAGCAGCGTATTTTGAGCATAAAGGAGAGCCTATTTATTCTTTCCGTTTTGAAACAGATTCTACAAAGCATATTGTAGATTATTTTGATGAAACTGCTAAAAATTTACGGAGAGCATTTTTAAAAGCTCCAGTTCAGTTTAGTAGAATATCGTCTCGTTATAATTTAAACAGAAGAATTGCATACTACGGAAATAAAATTAGACCTCATAAAGGAACAGATTTTGCTGCGCCAGTAGGAACTCCAATTCTTTCTACGGCAAATGGAACTGTAGTTGAGTCCACCCGAAGAGGAGGAAATGGAAATTATGTAAAAGTAAAACATAACGGAACGTATACCACTCAATACTTACACATGAAGAAAAGAAAAGTAAGAGTTGGAGATTATGTTAAACAAGGAGATATTATTGGTTGGGTTGGTATGACTGGAAATACCAGTGGACCACACGTTTGTTATCGTTTTTGGAAAAATGGAAGACAAGTAGATCCATTTAAACAAGATTTACCAAAAGCAGAGCCTATTGGAGATTCTCTTAAAGTGAAATATTTAGCCCATATTGAGCCAATAAAAGCACAGCTTGATGGGATGCCATTTCCGTCTGATAAGACTACCAATGAAGAAGAATATATAACTGAATTAAATCAAAAAAATGCCATTAGCGACCGTAAACCCAACTAAAACAAAAGCTTGGGAAAAACTAGAAGAACATTATAAAGCCTTTCATAACACCTCAGTAAAAAATCTTTTTACTCAAGATCCTAAAAGAGCAGAAAAATATACAATTCAGTGGAATGATTTTTATGTAGATTATTCTAAAAATAGAATTGATGAAACTACTATAAGTTTACTTTTGGAATTAGCAAACGAAGTAAAACTAAAAGAAGCTATTGAGAAATGTTTTACAGGCGATCTTATTAATGAAACCGAAGGAAGAGCGGTGCTTCATACAGCATTAAGAGCTAAGGCAAATGAAGAGATTTTTGTTGATGGAGAAAATGTAGTTCCTGAAGTTTATCAGGTAAAAGAAAAAATAAAAACATTTACTGAAAAAATTATTTCAGGAGAGAAAAAAGGACATACAGGTAAAGCTTTTACCGATGTTGTAAATATAGGTATTGGAGGTTCAGATCTAGGGCCAGCAATGGTTACCGAAGCTCTTCAGTATTATAAAAATCATTTAAATGTTCATTTTGTAAGTAATGTAGATGGGGATCATGTGCATGAAACCATAAAGAAACTAAATCCAGAAACAACATTGTTTGTTATAGTTTCTAAAACCTTTACTACTCAAGAAACATTAAGTAATGCCACCACTATTAAAAAGTGGTTTTTAGAATCGGCTACCCAAAAAGATGTAGCTACACATTTTGTTGCAGTTTCAACAAACCTTGAAAAAATAGACGAATTTGGAATTGACCCAGACAATGTTTTTCCTATGAAAGACTGGGTGGGTGGACGTTTTTCTTTATGGAGCGCTGTTGGGTTGTCTATTGCCTTAGCAGTTGGATTTGATAATTTCGACAAGCTATTAGGAGGTGCACAAGCAATGGATGACCATTTTAGAGAAACTCCTTTTGAAAAAAATATTCCTGTTATATTAGCGCTTTTAAGTGTTTGGTATAATAATTTTTATGGAGCGGAAAGCGAAGCTTTAATTCCGTATTCTCAATACCTTCACAGGTTGTCTGCTTATCTTCAACAAGGAACAATGGAGAGTAATGGAAAAAGCGTGGATCGTGCAGGAAGCCCTGTAGATTACCAAACTGGAACTATTATTTGGGGAGAGCCTGGAACAAATTCTCAACATGCCTTTTTTCAATTAATACATCAAGGAACAAAGTTAATTCCAGCCGATTTCATCGGGTTTATAGAGTCGCTTCATGGAGATAAAGACCATCATGATAAATTAATGGCCAATTATTTTGCTCAAACAGAAGCCTTGTTAAATGGTAAAACTGAAGTAGAAGTAAACGAGGAATTAAAAGCAAAAAACCTTTCAGAAAAAGAAAGTAAAAAGCTACTTCCTTTTAAAGTATTTGAAGGGAATAAACCTACAAATTCAATTCTTATTGATAAATTAACACCTCAAGCTTTAGGAGAAATTATTGCAATGTACGAGCATAAAATCTTTGTTCAAGGAGTAATCTGGAACATTTTTAGCTTTGATCAATGGGGTGTTGAGTTAGGGAAACAACTAGCATCAACGATACTTACCGATATTAAATCTGAAAAGATTAGTAATCACGACAGTTCAACGTTAAATCTTTTACGATTTTATAAAAACAATTAACATTTTTTGTTAAAATCTCAAAACGTAGCATTGTAATCTTAACAAGATTAATATGTTACGTTTTTTGTTTACTTTTGTCTTAGTGTTAAATTATTTAACATTGCCTTAATGTAGGAATCTATTTAATATAGGATTTTTGCAGCGTTAAATTAAATCAAACAACAAATGAAGACAATTTACAATTGGATTTTAACAGCAGTAATTGCTTTAATTACTACAACAGCTTTTTCGCAAGGAACAATTAGCGGAACTGTAGTAGATGGAAGCCAAGGTGGTCCGCTGCCAGGTGCAAATGTTATGGTAAAAGGTTCTACTTCTGGAACTTCAACCGATTTTGACGGTAACTTTACATTAAATGTTTCTGAAAATTCTGGAACTGTAACAGTTTCTTACATTGGATTTGTTGCAAAACAAGTTCCTTTTACTTTAAGTAATGGTTCTGCTAATATCGGAACAATTACATTACAACCAGACGCTGAAGAATTAGAAGGCGTTGTTGTAGTAGGGTCTGGTATTATTGACCTTGCTAGAGACAGACAAACTCCTATTGCAGTATCAACAGTAAGTGTTGAAGAAATTCAAACGAAAGCGGTTGGTAACGTTGAGTTTCCTGAAATTTTAAAAAATACACCATCAGTGTATGTTTCTAATCAATCTGGTGGATTTGGAGATTCTCAAATGTTTGTTAGAGGTTTTGACCAAACAAATGTTGCTTTCCTTTTGAACGGGCAGCCAATTAACGGAATGGAAGATGGAAAAATGTACTGGTCTAACTGGTCTGGGATGTCTGACATCGCAAACGGAGTTCAGATCCAAAGAGGTTTAGGTTCTTCTAAATTAGCCATTTCTTCTGTTGGAGGTACTGTAAATATTGTAACTAAAACTACAGACATGCAAGAAGGTGGTTTTGCTAGATTTATAGCGGGGAATGATAGTTTCTTTAAAACCACGGCTGCATATAATACAGGTTTAAGTGATAATGGATGGGGATTCTCTTTCCTTGTAGATTACTGGCAAGCACATAGCAAGTATGCTTACGGTACTAAGGGTCAAGGTCAGAATTATTTCTTTTCTGTAGGGAAACAAGCAGGAAACCATAACTTCAACTTCTTACTTACAGGTGCTCCGCAATGGCATGACCAGAATTTTTCTAAGGATCAGGAATTGTACGACCGTTATGGCATTAAATACAACAACAATTACGGATTTAAGAATGGAGAGTATCTTTCTTTAAGAAGAAACTACTACCATAAACCAGTGATGAACCTTAACTGGGACTGGGCAATTAATGAAAAGTCTAACTTTTCTACAGTAGTGTATGCTTCTTTTGGTAGAGGTGGTGGAACAGGAGATTATGGAAATGGAGTCTCTTATGTAGATAATGGTGACGATAGAACAGACGGAGCATATTTATATAATAATGGACAAATAGATTGGGATTATATAACGAATGTATATAACCCAAGTATTGCTGGTGGAGTGAGTGACGGGTATAATGGTACAGTATTAAGAGCTTCTGTGAATAACCATGCTTGGTATGGTACAGTAATGAATTATGAGTATGATACGCAAAGAAATTTTAAATTTAATGTAGGAGCAGATTTTCGTTTTTATCAAGGAGATCACTTCCGTCAAATTACAGATTTATTAGGTTTAGATGGGCGTGTTGAAGCTATTGGTGGACGTCCTGATGGATATGTAGTTACAGAAACGTATAATCCAGATCCATGGGCTGCATTATTTAACTATGCAGATAAAGACCAAAGAATTGATTACGATTACTCAGAGAATATTAATTATCAAGGAGCTTTCGGGCAAGTAGAGTATGCAAAAGATTCTTTTAGTGCCTATTTTCAAGGAGCTATTTCTAACCAATCTTATAAAAGAGAGGATAGAGGAAACTTTGATTTTGATAACCCTAAAGAATCTGAAACAGTAAAAAGAACTGGATATAACCTTAAAGGAGGAGCTGCATGGACTTTTATTGAAGGAAATACACTGTATTTTAATTCTGGAAATTATTCAAGACAGCCATTTTTAGATAATATCTTTCCTTCTTATGATGATAATACAATGTTAGCAGACCCTAAAGTTGATAACGAAGAGATTTTAAGTTTTGAAGCTGGATATAGATTACAAAAAGGGAATTTTGTAGGTAGCATTAACGGGTACTATACAAAATGGGATAACAGATACTTAGCATTTGCTGGTAACTATGATGAAGCTAATGTTGAAAATGCATTATTTAGATTTACAAATGTGGGTCAGTTACATAAAGGTATTGAGATTGATGGTAAATGGAGACCTACTTTAGGCTTTATGTTAAGAGGGTATTTTACAATTGGAGATTGGCAATATGATGGATCTTCTCCTGTTAATGTAATTAATAGCGATGATAATTCAGCAGTTGATAGTTTTGATGTTGATTTAACAGGAACTAAAGTTGGACAAGCACCACAAACTACCTTTGGTTTAGGTACTTCTTACGATATCATTATGGATAAACTAACTGTTGATGCTGATTGGAATCACTATGCAAATCTATATGGATTTGTTGATGTTGAAGATGTAGCGTCAAGTTCATTAGCTGGAGAAACTTATCAGCCAGAAAAATTAGATGCTTATTCTCTAATTGATTTAGGAGCAACTTATAAGTTTGATTTCGGAGGTGATAACATTAGTATCCGAGGTAATATTTATAACTTATTTGATAAAGAATATATTAGCCAAAAAGATAACTACGGTTATTTCTATGGAAACGGTCTAACTTGGAACCTTGCTGTTAGATACAACTTCTAATAAGATCTTATTATAAAAATTAAACCCCGCAATTTGCGGGGTTTTTTTATGCCTTTTCTGGAAATTTATCAGCTATAATGTGTATTTTTGAATACAAACTAAACAATCTCATTCATGTATTCAACAGTTAATGTTTTACACTCATATTGGGCATATTTCACCCTTTTAGTACTTGTTATAGCAGTTCTAAATGCTATGGTAGGTTATTTTAAAAATAAAGATTTTAGCATGGCTAAGGATCTTAGAGTTAGTCTTTTTGCACTAATATTTTCGCATATTCAACTTCTAATAGGACTCGTGCTTTATTTCGTTTCTCCTAGATTTGCTTCATGGCAAACAGGGGGCGTTATGAGTGATAGTCTCCTAAGATTAGTGCTTGTAGAGCATCCTTTTACTAACATTATTGCTATTGCTTTAATTACTATTGGGTGGAGTAAACATAAAAAAGAAACTACTTCTAAAAGAAAATTTGGAAAAATTGCTTTATTCTACGGAATCGGACTTTTCCTTATTTTACTTAGAATACCTTATATGCTTTGGTTCGATTAAGAACGCTGTTCCTAAGCAATTAAAGGTTGGAAATTAAGAGTTACATAAGTTTAACTAGTGCTGTGTTACAATAATTTAGTGTTGACTGTAGCCCTGAGCTTGTCGAAGGGTTGTCTTTAAGATCCTAAACAGTCCTAATAAACGAAATACTAAAAAGTACATAACACACTAGCTATTCACTTTTATTAATAGTTAACTTTCTTACCAAATAGATATAAACTGGAAAATGGTCAGAATATCCGGCGTAGTAAACGCCAGAAGCATAGCTTCTCAATGGATATCCTTTGTATTTTCCAGTTTTTGTTTTTAAATAGTTAGGCGCATAGACTCCTGCTTTCCAAAATCGATACCCATTATTATCTTCTAATAAATTCGAGGTAAAATAAATCTGATCAAATAAACTCCACTTATCTTGATACGCTAAAGAACCAATTCCTTTTTTGTAGATCTTTTCCATTGGATTGTAGAGATATGGCTCTTCTTGAATTACTTTATTTCCTTTTGTTCTTAGGATATTTTTAAATGAATTATCAGTTGGATTATCGTTAAAATCGCCCATACTAATAATTTTTATTTTTGGATGTTTTCTAGAAACCGAATCTATAATTTGCTTATTTAGCCTAGCGGCGGCTTCTCTAAAAGGTTTGCTTCTTTGTACTCCTCCACTTCTAGATGGCCAATGGTTTACTATAAAGCAAAAATATGTTCCATGTAGGTAGCCATCAACTACAAGTTGGTCTCTAGTGTAATCTCTAAAACCTTTTTCATTATAAATTATGAGTCGCCTGCTATGTATCGTATTCGGTATAAAGCTATCCTTTTTATAAAGTAATGCCACATCAATTCCACGTTCATCTGGGGAGTCTTCATGGATAATTCCATAATTGCTAGCTAACAAGTCTTCGTGGTTTTTTAAATCGGTTAAAACCTTGATGTTTTCTATTTCAGCAAGACCAATAATTGTTGGAGTAGCAATATAGGTGTCGTTATTTAAAGCTTTTAATGTCTTGGCAATTTGCGCTATTTTGAGCGTATATTTATCTAGATTCCATTGGTATTTTCCGTCTGGGGTTCTGTCATCATCAAAAGTTAGCGTGTCGTTTAAAGTATCGTACAAATTTTCTACATTATAAAACACTATAGATTCAATATTATAATCGTTTTCTTGACTATGTATTATTGAACATACGCTAATACATATTAATACAATCAATATCTTCATGTTTTATTTTCTATTTAACTGTAGTAAATATACTTTATTTATTTGTATATTGGTCAACTACTAATTTATTAAGCCCTTATGTTATATAGTATTATACGCATAGAGGTTGGTGTTTTTAGTCTTCTTTGAAATAAGTAAATCCTAACCAATGAGATCTGGAGTTTTTATACTTATATGTTTGCTATTTGAGACGCTAGCTTCTCAAGAAAATAAGGTGGAGGGTTCTCTCTTTGACGCTCGCACTAATCTCCCTGTAAACGGAGCATCAATAGAAATAGAAGATTCATTTCATAAAATACAATCTTTGGCAGATGGTTACTTCAGCTTAGAAAATATTTTAGCAGGAACGTATGTATTAAAAATTACTAAAGAAGGTTATATTGATGGGACGCTATACGACGCATATTCAGTTTTTGGCGCTATAGGATATCAGCCTAATGCACAGCACACGCTATACTTCACAGGGTTTTATACCCCCAATAGAAGAGGGAAGTCTTCTGCTGTAACAAATGAGGTTTTTGAATTAGTAGGTCGGAAATATAACCCCTATTGGGGAACTCAAGAGGGGGAGCGTAGAAATTCTAGAATACGAGAAATTGAAGAGCCTATTTTTATGTTTAATTATGAATATTTAGGCGATAAATTAAGCGTTAAGTTGGGTGCTGCTTATCAATTCGGGATCTTAACTAGTAGTCGTTTAGGGTATTACAATGCGCCGAGTCCTAATCCAGATTATTACCGCTATTTACCAAGCTTTTATATTAATAATCCTTCGGAGGCTAATTTTGAGAATGCCAACTTAGCAAAAGAAGGTTTTATAAATGATCCTCAAATACATTGGAATAGTTTATATAGTGCAAATCTTTCAGAAACAAATAATGGGAAAAGCTCTTATGTATTATATAATGATGCTACGGAAGAAAACTTGATATCCGTAAATATAAATGCAAATTATACATTCAATGAGTTTTTTAAACTAGATACAGGTTTTAGGTATTTAAGTTCAAATTCTGAAAACTACGGGTTGTTAGCAGATTTATTGGGCGCGCAATTTCATGAAGATATCGATCCGTTTTCTAATACTAAAAATGATGCAAATGGTACTTTAAATAAAACTGAAGGCGATAGAATGGGGTATAACTATAACATTGTTTCCAGTCAATATGAAGCTTTTTTGCAAGGGAATTTTCAGTTTGAAAAACTTGCCTTTTTTATTTCAGGTAAAACCTCAAATACCTCTTATCAAAGAGAAGGGTTGTTTTTAAATGAGCGATTTCCGTTAACTTCAGAAGGGAAAAGTGAAGCGTTGTCTTTTTCTAATTATGGAGTTAAAGCCGGATTTACATTCAAATTAAATAACCGACATTCAATTAATGGGATGGGAGCATATATAACGAGCGCTCCAACTCTTCAAAATAGCTTTATTAATTCAAGAGAGAATAATAAAGTGGTGGATAGCTTACAGTCGGAAATTAGCACTTCGGCATCTTTCTCTTATCATTTAAACTTGCCAGAAATTACAATGCGACTAACAGGCTATTATACTGAATTTAAAAATGCCACTGATATTAATTATTTCTATGTAGATGCTGGGGTTGGGAGCGATTTTGTACAGGAGGTAGTTACCAATATTGAAAAATTACATTATGGTGGAGAACTCGGGTTTGCCTACCAAGCTACTTCAGAAATTAAACTTTCTGCGGTGGCATCCTATGGAGATTATAGCTATTCCAAAAATGCAGAGGTAAGTATCAATTTTGATACGGTTGGCGCCGAGGATGATTTAATTAATTTGATAGGGACTTTAGATTTAGGAAAAACTAATATTAAAGATTATAAACTAGCTGTTGGACCGCAAAAAGCATATTCAATCGGGGTAGATTATAGGAGCAGTAAATATTGGTGGGTAGGAATAACTGGTAATTATTTGGCAGATAATTATATAGATATTTCAGCAATTAAAAGAACCGAAAGTTTCTTGCAAAATCCAGAGGGAGGTACTTTTCCAAATGCTTCTGAAGAGCAAGTGGCTATGCTTTTAACTCAAGAACGATTAACCCCTATTTACTTATTAAATCTTACTGGAGGAAAATCGTGGCGTATTTACAAGAGATATGTAAGTCTGTTTGCCAGTATTAACAATGTTTTTGATGTTACTTATAAAAGCGGCGGATATGAGCAGAGTAGAAATGCAAATTTCGGACAAGCATTTATAGATGTGCAGCGCGGTGCTCCGCAGTTTGGAAATAAGTATTGGTACGGCTACGGAAGAACCTATTTTGTAAACCTTGCAATAAGTTTTTAAGATGCAAAATCTAAAGAGAATAATAGCTTTTAGTTCTTTTATTAGCATTACTTTGATGCTGATTTTTGCGTGTGTAGCGGATGATGAGTACACGCCTCCAAAAGATAGTTGCATAGGAGAAATGCCTACCGTTAATATAACTTTTGAAGCAGTAAAAGTACTTTATAAGGGAGAAGTTTTACAAATTCAAGAGGAACTTATTATTGAAGGATATATAAACTCTTCAGATCTGACTGGAAATTTCTTCGGAAGTATACATTTTCAAAACCATCAAAGCAATCCAACGCAAGGTTTTCAGTTAGAACTGGATCTACAGGATTTATATTTGTTTTATCCTATGGGTCAAAAAATATACCTCAATTTAAAAGGACTCTATTTAGATAACAATAAAGGGACATTTAAACTGGGTGGAACCTTTTCGGCTTTCGGAAATTTATCTGTAGGGAGGTTGCCAGCTACAAAAATTAACGAGCATATTTTAGTTTCCTGTGATGCTGTTTCGGTAATTACTCCAAAGAAATATTTAATTTCAGAATTAGATTCTACCATGGTAAACACCTTGGTAACCTTGCAAAATGTAGAGCTAACTCCCGCTAGCTTATGCAGTACCTATGCTGAACCTCAAAAAGCTAAAACGCATATTTTAAAAGATTGCGAAGGCAATGAAGTATTTATGGAGAATAGCGGATTTGCAGATTTTCAAGCCGCATTATTGCCTCTTGGAAATGGAACTATTACAGGGGTTTTAACAAGAAATCAAAACAATTATATCCTTACCGTTAGAGATTTAGAGGATGTTAAAATGAATAATGTACGCTGTAGAGGTATTGAATATTATTGTGAAACGCCTATAGCAAATACCACTATCCAATCCATTAAAGAAATGTATAAAGAAACCTCAATAACATTAAAAGAGTCTTTGGTTATTAAGGGTGTAATTACTGCTAATGATAGTTCGGGGAATTTTTATAAGGAAATATATGTACAAGATGAGTCGGGTGGAATTAATATTAAAATTGAGGAAATAGCTCTTTTTGAAACTTTTCAATTGAATCATGAAATAACTATTGCGGTTAATGGAATAACACTTCATAAGGTAGATGGAGAATTTGTTTTAGGGGTTTTGAAGGACGATGCGTTTTCTGGCATTCAAGAGGAAGATTTTTATCGCTTTTTTTATCTAGGAGAAGAGACGCAGCATGTAACTCCAAAAGCTATTGAAATAAATGCTATTTCAGAAAAAGACCTTGGGAGCTTGGTGGCTATTGCTTCGGTGCAATTTATAAAAGAGTCAACTTTTGTAGTTAGTAATAAGGACACTAAAAGCGCAGTAACCGATTGTTTTGCAAATGAAATCTTTGTTTCTACTTCTAGAAGATTTAAAAATGGAGATTCGCTTCTACCTCAAGAAAATGGAATCATTATTGGTATTTTACAATATGATAAAAAGTATCAATTACGCATCCGAAGTCTAGAGGATGTTTTACAAATGAATACCGAAAGGTGTAATGTATTACAAAACGCTACCGAAATTAGTCTGGAAACTTTATTAATGGGGTTTGGAGAGACTTCCGAAGAGATAGTAGAAAACATAAAAATTAGAGGGATAATTACCTCCAATTATTCAACATTAAACCTTGAAGAAACTAAGGCTATAATGCAAAGTGGAGATGTTGGAATTGAATTGGAGTTTGATGCTCCGCATCAATTAAAGGTAAATTCTAAAATAGAAATTGCTTTACGAGGTTTGCGTATAAAAAAGAATAAAAATGGATTCTTGCTAACAAAGATTACTTCGGAACATATTTTAAGTAGTGTTGATGGAAATACAATTCAGCCAGAAATAATAGGCTTAGAGGCGTTTTTAACGGGGAACTATCAAAATAAATTAGTACAAATAAATAATTTTCAGTTTAAAGATCTTAATTCAACTTACGGAGGAGAAAATGAATTGACTAACTGTGAGGATCAATTTATTATTTCCATTTCAAAAACAGCTACTTTTTCCAATGCCTCGGTGGTAAAAGGTCGTGGAAATGTAGTAGGAATTCCCTTTGGCAACAATTTATATGTTAGAGATGCAATGGATTTTCAGTTTACAGATAGTTACGAAGATTGTTCGTTAAAAAACACGAGTACTAGTATTTTAATTTCAGAAATAGCCGACCCAGATAATAGTAACACTACCACAAATATGCGATTTATAGAACTTTTTAATGCAGGTAGTGAGCCTGTTAGTTTGTCGGGCTGGAGCTTACGTAGGTATACAAATTCTAATACCGAATTTACCGCAAGAAGTGTTATTGATTTAACAGGATATACTATGGCGCCCTTAAGTGCTTTTGTAATTGCGGCAGATGCGCTCTCTTTTGAAGTGGTTTATGGTTTTCCGCCAGATTTAGAAGGGGGTACTGGCGGTGCAGCAGATTCTAATGGTGATGATACTATGCATCTGGTAGATGGAAATGGGAAGGTGGTAGATGTATTTGGTGTTCCTGGAGAGGATGGCTCGGGCACCAATCACGAATTTGAAGATGGACGTGCTGTACGAAATACTACAGTTGTTAAAAATAATACGGACTATACATTTTCCGAATGGACCATTTATAATGATACTGGAGCCGATGGAACTATAAATGAACCTAAAACAGCACCTCAAGAATTTAACCCCAAAACCCGATAAAATAGGATTTCAAAATTAATGATGTAAAATAGTAACCCTGTAAATAGTAAATTATGAGCAAAGAGAATTATGAAACTAAGTTTAGCTTATTAAAAAGCATACCATTGGAAGAGGTAAAGAGAATAAACATGCCAGTAGATAGTTATTTGCAAGAGGCGGAGGACTTATATGTTTGGGCGCAAGAAGATAAAAGAGCGTTGGAAGCTGTGGGCTTGAATTGGATAATTTATATGGAAGATTTACCAGTTCGAGCAGGAGCACTTAGGCATGCACAATCTCTTTGGGTAAGCGAGCGCTATGGAAGAGAGGAAGCACGCAAGGAATGGGACTTACGGTCGCCAGACGCTTATGCCTTAAGAGAAGAGTTGTTAAATGCTTTTCGGTTTGCTTTTAGAGAACGAGAAGACCTATTAAGTCGTACCCAAGAGATTAGCACGGGTTTTGGACATGCAGATATGATTCAGGATTTAAGTGATCTAGCTTCTTTAGGGAATAAAAACCCTCAGGAATTAGAGAAAATTATGTTTGATATGGAACAGTTAACTACCGCCGAAACTACCGCAGCTACTATGGCAGATTTACTTGCTAGAGCTAATGAAACTAGGACAGATAATAGTGCAGAAAAGCTAATTATCCCTGCGGGAAGGGTGACAATGTGTGCAGGAGATCATAAAAGCTCCTCGGGAGCGGTAACTACCCCGGTAGGAGCTTCTTTTTTTACGGAGGAACGATTTTTCTAAATGAAGGATTTAGGTTTTTGGAGGTTTTGCGCTTATTTTCTATACATATAAATATTATGCTTATCCTAACGCAACCAAAAAGAAATAGGTTGTATATGTACGTTTAATTTACGTACTGTATTTTGCGAAGTACGTAAAATGAACGTACATTTGTATAAAAGAATGTGATGGCAACAGAAAAAAAAAATACTAAAAACGCAAGATTTGATACTCGTCTTCCTAAAGAACAAAAATTATTTTTTGAGAGAGCAGCTAGATTAGGAGGTTATAGAAATTTAACTGATTTTGTAGTTATAGCAGTTCAAGAAAAGGCTAAAGAGATAATATCGGAAAGAGAACGGGTAGTTGCTTCTCAAAAAGATAGTGAACTGTTTTTTGAAGCTGTATTAAATCCTAAAACACCAAACAAAGATCTTTCTAAAGCTGCGGATGAATTTAAAGCTCTTTTCACTTGATGAGTCAATTATCAGAACCTTTAAATTCTAAACATAAAAAATCTGAGTTTTCTTGTGGAAAGGAAATGTTAGACACTTACATTCAAAAACAAGCAAATCAAGATGTTAAAAGAAAGCTTTCTGTTTGTTTTGTAATTAACGAAATAGAAACTAATCTAATTAAAGGTTATTATACGTTGTCAAATACTAGCGTTTCTTCAGATTTTATTCCAAATCAAATACGGAATAAACTACCAAAGGCTTATAATTCAATCCCTGCAACTTTACTTGGAAGGCTAGCAATTGACAATAGATTTCAAGGGCAAGGAATTGGGAAGTATCTATTAATAGATGCCTTAAAGAGAAGTTACGAAATATCTAAAACTATTGCATCGTTTGCTGTGGTTGTTGACCCAATTGACCAAGATGCGGAAAATTTTTATAACAAGTATGGTTTTATAAAACTTCCAGATAGTGGAAAAATGTTTTTACCAATGAAAACGATTAGTCAATTATTTTAATAAAATACAAAGACAGATAAATTTGGTAAACAAAAAGTAGTTTTCTTAAACACTAATTTTATTAAAATTAAAAAATGACCAAACGTACCAAATTATTTCTATTTTATTTCCTACTTCTTTTGGTTTCATGTTACCTTTTTTTATCAGGAGTACTTAATTTAAGTCGTACTTTTTTAGGATTGGAAGTTCCAATAGGGAGTTTGTTGGCCTGGAGTATTCTTATTTTTTTACCAACCGTAATTTTCTACGGAAATAAGAGTATTTATAATCCAGTTAGGAAGTTTCATTTTTATTACCGTAATATTCTCTACTTCATTATAGCATTAGCCGTTTTATGGTTGTTTATTGGTTATGGATTTGCTGGAAATTGGCAGTTTAATTTTAAAGAGCAAGAGGTATTTGTAGGGAGTAGTAGAGCCGCCGCTTGTTTTTTGTATTTAACTATTGGAATTGTGGTGATACCAGTACTTACAGGAATTGCCTTACGGATTCATACTATTGTAATTGGAATTTTAAATCCTTCATAGAGGGTTTTATTCCCAAAGCTTCCTGAGTTTATCGAAAGGTTCTACGTCGAAAAGGATTCAATTTATTTCCTTTGAATACCTCGAGGTAGTTGCTTATCTATAGCATGCTACAAATAAACATTGCGTTGAAAGTAGTTAAAGGTTATCTGGATTAGTGCTTTTTTCAATTATAATTTAATACTATTGTTGTCCGATAAAGGTTAACGGAATTTATTGGACTCTACTTATATCAAGGTTTAAATGAGGTTTTCAAAATAGCCTCCTTGCTATTAATAAAAAAAAGATCTTAGTAATGTTATTTCTTTAAACTACTTATTTTATAATAGTTAAGATTTAGTCTTTGTTCTTTTTTCTTACAGCGAAGCGGTCTTGTATTTTTTCTCGAACATTAATGATTTAATACCTTAATTTTATACCATGGCACAGATATTAAACATAGCAGCTCTACAAACAACGTTGATTTGGGAGAATCCTGAAGCAAATAGAGCATTACTTCAAGATAAAATTAAGCTTGTAAATGAGGAAACCGATGTACTATTTCTTCCTGAAATGTTTACTTCTGGATTTACTATGAATGCAAGTTTGGTAGCAGAATCAATGAAGGGAGATTCTATAGAATGGCTGAAAAATCTTGCATCAGAGAAAAATATGGCAATTGGAGGGAGTCTAGTTATTGTAGAGAACGGCAATTTTTATAATCGTTTTGTATTTGTAACGCCTAATGGAAGTGTTGAGTATTATGATAAGCGACATACATTTACCTTGGCTGGAGAGCATGAAGTGTATGCTTCTGGAGAAAAAAAGCTAATTATAAATTATAAAGACTGGAAGATTTGTCCGCAAATATGTTACGATTTGCGTTTTCCTGTATGGGCAAGAAATGTAGAAGATTATGATGTGCTTGTATATGTAGCAAATTGGCCTAAAAAGAGAATAAAAGCTTGGGATGTTTTATTGCAAGCCCGCGCTATTGAGAACATGAGTTATTGCATGGGGGTAAACCGTATAGCATTGGATGGAAATGGCTACGAATATACAGGGCACTCTGCAGTGTATAACCCCCTTGGGGAGGAGTTGATCCATACAAAAAGTGACGAAACTATCTATGCAACCCTGCATAAAAACGAAATTGATACGTACCGAAACGGACTTAAATTTTTAAATGATAGAGATCAGTTTACTGTAAAGTAAAAGTCTGCTCTATTTCCCAATTGGCTCTTAATTCAACCGATTCTGGATAGTAACTAATTCGTTCTGGTTGAATTTTTTGTAAGTAGTTTCCTGTGTCCCATCTTCCATTCCCATTACTATCGTGAATTACACGAATTAGATAGGTGGCTGGATCGATGTTTCTAAACTCATAAGAAGCTTTTTGTTCTTCAATAAACATTTCTTGTTTAACAACCCCGCTATTGTCTGTTAGTTGAAGAATAATAGGGTATTGGTCTACATTTTTTAAATTCACACGTAAACTTCCTAAATCTGCTAGGTCTTTTGTGGAAACTGAATAATTTAAAGTATCGTTTACCTCTCCATAAAAATCTGTAATAGCACCTGGCAGCATAGTAACTCTGTATTTCTGACCTACATCTGAATCCCATTTTAGATTGAAAATATTATTTTTTTCATCTAAAATAGAAGTAAAATCAACATTGGTAGAGTCTTTATCTAACACATTTATAAGCTCCTTATTGTAGGTTTCCATTGGGGTGGAGGTATGAATTTTTAAAGTATCGTTTATACTAAACCCTTTATTTAATTGCGCCACTACAAGGGTGTCTGCATACATTTCTTTTATACGTACGGTAAAAGTGTCAATTGTTTTGGTGTTTCGTACTTCAAAAACTAAAGAATCGGTTTCAAAAGGTGTGAAAAAGTAATTAAGAGTATCTTTTTCAAGATCTGGAAATGTACGGGATGAATAATCTTCGGGTTTATCGGATAAGAGTTTTATTTCCATCCCTTTTGGATTTCCTTCATATCCAAAGTAAATTTTATTTTTTGCAATTAAAGAAGGTCTTGCAGCTTTAAATTCTGGGACCTCTTTAAAAAGGTTGAGTCCGTAAATTGAATCGCTTGGAATTTTAATAAAATGGTCAATATATCCTATTTTATCTTTTTTTGGGTCAAATTTGTAGTTTCCAGCCTCGTCTTTTAATGCAATAAGTCTGTAGGTTCCTTCTTTTAGATTTGTAAGTCTATAATTTGTAGAACTGTCCAGTGTATTGGTAATATAATTTGGTGGTTTTTGGTAAATTACAGAGTCGGTATATGCAGAATCTACTTCATAAAGCATTACCGAAATAAAAGAATCTGGCTTTTTTAGTACCGCATCAATAACAAACCCTTCAAGCTCTAGAGAATCAATATAGGAGCCTGTGGAAAACACATAGTTAAAGTATGAATATGGATTTGCTTCATTATTATCCACCACACTTTGTCCAAAGTTAAAAACATAGGTGGTGTTTTCTGTTAGGGTATCTTGAATTTCAATTTCCAAGTATTTACTAGCGCCAGATTGCGGATAAATGTATGGAGTGTTTTTTAATGGAGGCGAGACAATAAGCTGCTTTTGTAAGTCTTTTAATTTGATATATTCATCAAAATTAATTCTGATTTTTTCAGCAGAAAAATTTGTAGTGTAGTTTTCTGGACTAGAAGAAGTTATTCTTGGAGGATCTAAATCCTTCGGACCACCTTCTGGGGTACCTCTTCTAGCGCAGTTTATTAAACTGAATAATAGTGTAAAAAATAGAATATAACTTAAAAGATTCTTAGTTTTCATCAAGCCCAATTAAAGCTGCAAATTAACGATTATTTTTAGTAACGTTGAAATTAAGATGTAATTGCAATAGTGATAATACTAAATTTTATATTTAATTCTTTAGGGAAAGCACGTACGCAACTTTCTAATGTAGCTCCAGTAGTAATAACATCGTCTACAATTAAAATATGTTTATTATTTAAAGGAATGTTTTTGTTATATAAAAACTGATTCCCAATGCTCAATGCTCGTTGATTTCTATTTTTTGAAGTATGCGTTTTTGAGTATTTAACATTACTAACAATTTCTTCTGAATAAATAGCATCTATACAATTGGCAATTTCAATTCCAAAGTTGCTCACTTGATTATATCCACGCTCTTTTAATTTTTTTTTATGAAGCGGAACAGGAATTACATAATCAATATTTTTAAATCTATTGGAAACCAATATTTCATGTCCTACCCATTTCCCGAACATCGTTCCGATTTCTTGATGTCCTTTATATTTTAGATGATGAATAAGTTGTTTACTGATACCTTTTTTGTAATATCGTATAAATGAGGCGGCATTTTCAATTTTTATACGACCATATAAAAATTTTTCGGTAAGATTATCGTTCTCATTAATAAATTGAGTAAGTGGTAATTGGTGTCGGCATGAAACGCAAAGCACAGCGTCGTTGAAGCCTATAATTTCGGAACACCCTAAACAAGTGTTGGGAAAAAATAAATTTTGAAGATCATTTAGTATCTTTACGCCCTTAATCAATTATGATAGTTGTAGTTATATTCAAATCTAACTAATTTAAATGAGTGCTCAAAAAAAGCAGTTTGGACAAAAAATAATATTAGGAGTTTTACTATTGTGTATTGCAGCACTTACAGGGTTTTCTTATTTCAATTATGTTGAAAGTGAGGAGAAAGTTTCCTTTTTAGAGAATGCAAAAGGAATGATAGTGGAAGATTTAGAGAGTATTGAAAATGATTTGAATACCTTGGCTAAAGAAAATGAGAGTCATATTAAAGAGATTGATTATAGCAGGAGGCGGATAGCCATGCTAAAAGACTCCATTAAGTTATTGGAAGTAGATTATCAAATTTTGGGACGCTACAGAAGAGAATTAGCAGAAATAAGAAAAGAAAATAAATACCTTCATCAAGTTGCAGACTCTATAAAGCAACAAAATTTCTTGCTTTCAAAAGAAATAGACAGTACCAAATTACGATATATAGAACTGGAGCGTTATTCTAATGCACTTAAAAGTGCTAACGAGAATTTAACACAATTTACCGATTCTTTAATCAATGAAAACATTGAGCTTTCCAAACAAATAGATAAAGATCCAGCTTTAAAGGTTTCGGCTTTAGTGGGAATTGCCTATAAAGCAAGAAGCAATGGAAAAGTAATTGAGACAAACAGAGCGAATAGGGCAGAACGACTTCGGGCATGTTTTAATATAGCACCAGGAACCCTTTTACAACCTGGCGAAAGAATTTTTTATGTACAGTTTATAGATCCTAAAAATCAGATTCTAGGAAGTAGAGCAGCAGTTACATATAAAAATAAGAAACTTATATACAGTAAAAAGATTGTTGTAGACTATGAAAATAAGCCTATGGGAATCTGTGATTATATCATTGTTAAAGACCTCGAAATGGAAGGCGATTACCGAGTGAATGTGTTTTACAAAGAAAATTTACTGGCTTCTACAGTTTTTAAGCTGAAATAAAATTCTAATTCTCCTAAAAAGTATATTTTTGCGTCATGGCAAATCAAGACGATCAATTTAAGAAAGTAATATCTCATGCTAAGGAGTATGGGTATATTTTTCCTTCAAGTGAAATATATGACGGATTAAGTGCAGTATACGATTATGCACAAAATGGGGTAGAACTCAAGAAAAATATTCGAGAGTACTGGTGGAAAGCAATGGTGCAAATGCATGATAATATTGTAGGAATAGATGCTTCTATTTTAATGCATCCTACAACATGGAAGGCGTCTGGACACGTAGATGCTTTTAACGACCCGTTAATAGATAATAAAGATTCCAAAAAAAGATACCGCGCCGATGTTTTGGTGGAAGATTATGTAGCCAAAATAGAAGCTAAAGTTGAAAAGGAAATTGCAAAGGCTGAAAAACGCTTTGGAGATTCTTTTGATAAGGAACAATTTGTGGCTACCAATCCGCGGGTAGTAAAATATAATGAAGAGGCACAAGCAATTTTAAAACGCCTTGGACAATCTTTAGAAAAAGAAGATTTAGTAGATGTAAAAGCACTTATTGAAGAGCTTGGAATTGCAGACCCAGAAACTGGAAGTAAGAATTGGACAGAAGTAAAACAATTTAACTTGATGTTTGGGACTAAACTTGGGGCTTCTGCTGAGTCGGCTATGGATTTATACTTACGACCAGAAACGGCACAAGGAATTTTTGTAAACTTCTTAAACGTTCAAAAAACTGGACGAATGAAGATTCCTTTTGGGATTGCGCAAACAGGAAAGGCTTTCCGTAACGAAATAGTGGCGCGTCAGTTTATTTTCCGTATGCGTGAGTTTGAACAAATGGAGATGCAATTTTTTATCAAGCCAGGAACACAAAAAGAATGGTATGATTACTGGAAAGAAACCCGTTTGAAATGGCATATGTCTTTAGGAATGGGAGAAGAGAACTACCGTTTCCACGACCATGAGAAATTAGCGCATTATGCAGATGCAGCTTCAGATATTGAGTTTAGATTTCCATTTGGATTTAAAGAATTGGAAGGAATTCATTCTCGTACAGATTTCGATTTGGCGCAGCATGAAAAATTCAGCAATAAAAAATTACAATACTTCGATCCAGAAGAAAATAAAAGTTATGTACCCTATGTATTAGAAACTTCTATTGGTTTAGATAGAATGTTTTTAGCAGTATTCTCAAACTCTTTGGTAGAAGAAGAATTGGAGAATGGATCTACAAGAACAGTTTTAAAATTACCATCGGTATTGGCGCCTACAAAAGTGGCAATATTACCATTGGTTAAAAAGGATGGATTGCCAGAAGTTGCAAAAGAAATATTTGAAGATCTTAAATGGGATTTCAATGTAACTTATGATGAGAAGGATGCTGTAGGAAGACGCTACCGTCGTCAAGATGCTGCGGGAACTCCATTTTGTGTTACTGTAGATCATGATACTTTGGAAAACAACACGGTTACTATTAGACACCGAGATACCATGGAGCAAAAACGTGTTAAAATAGAAGAGCTTCGAGGTATTGTAGCTCAGGAAGTAGACATAAGAAATTGGTTATTGAAGACTAAATAAATTCTAAATAGACTATTTATTTTATAACATTTAACTCCAAATGTCAGGAGCTTGTCGAAGACAGTTCGCACCTAGGAACATATAAGCTTCGACAAGCTCAGTTTGACATTCTCAATTAAAGTAGTAGTGAGTGTGTAGAGCTGTTCTTGAGAATGATTTTCACCTCCTTTGGTTTTGCCACAGAAATCAGTTTGATAGCTACAAATTGTTTTTATAGATGATATATTAACTTCAAACTTCCGTAATAATTAATGGGTAATCCAGGGTAATAATATCTTGGAGCTGCGTTTCCAAATCCTACAGCATTTATTAAAATTGAGGAAGCGTATTTTTCGTTAAACACATTGTTTATTCCACCACTAATTTCTGCACTAAATTTATCAGAAAGTATAGCCTTATAACCTCCTTTTAGATTGATTAAATTATAAGCATCACTAGATAAAGAGTTTTCGTCGTTCATGGGCATAGTTCCAACATGCTGGTAGGTAGTAGTATAATAAATTCCCTTGATATGCTTTAATTGAAAACCACCATTAATCAAATTTTTTGGAACTCCTGTAAGGTCATTTCCTGAATAATCGTTGCTGTTATCTATAAAATTTTCAAATTTATGATGATTAAAAGTTGCATTTATATAGGGCTGAAGCGTAATTGTTTTTGAGAGATTAGTTAGATAGTTTAAAGAGAATTCAACGCCTTTGTGAGAAGTTTTACCTGCATTTCTTCCTATATATTGATCTTCTCCTGTACGGTTGGCAACCAATAAATTCTTAACATCCATATAATAAAAAGCAGCTTTGAATTTTAGGGTTTTATTGAAAAAGTAATTCTCTGTTCCTATCTCATAATTAATTCCAGTTTCAGGTCCGATATCTTCGTTTATAACGCCTTCTGGTGTTAATGTTTCTTCAAGGTTAGGAAAGGAAAACCCGTAACTTATATTGGTAAATAGCTGATTATTCTCTGAGAAATGATAGTTTAAATTTAAACTAGGAGCCCAGATGTCATCAAAGTCTCGTTTTGCATTTTTGTTAGCAGTTCCTTCATTATAATAATCTCTAAAATTATAAGCAGTAGTATTGTAATTAAGCCCAACTTCTACCACAAGTTTTTTAAAATACATACTAAAAGTCCCGAAGGCATTTAGCCGATTTCTGTATTCCTTGTTGTCGCTTAAAACGTTTCCTTCCAAGCTTCCTTGGTTATTATTTTGTTCGTATAAGTTTTCTATTGTAGCCCAGTTATAAGTGTCTGCATACAACTCAGCGCCAGCCGAAAATTTGTTTTTAAAAGGGAGTGTAGTTATGCTTCCGTTGAAAAGAGTTCTAAAACCATAGCTGTTTGTAAATTCATCTAAAATATTAAAAGGACGAGGTTCATAATGATCCAAGTAAGAATAAAAAACAGTAGTTGTATTTGTAAAATTAGCAGAGAAATTGTGTTGAAAAGAAAGTCCTAGGGTGGTTAATTTATTGTCTTCATAGCCTTGTGCTTCTTTCCAATTATTGGCAGCTCTTTTGGGGTCTTCTTCAAAATCGGTAGCATTGATAGAGCTGGCAATTTGCGCATTGTAATCGAGTTGATTAATTAAGATTTTTAAGCTGTTATTGTCGTTAAAATTATACCCCATATCTAAAAGGATATTATTTCTTTTATAGTTGCTATTTTCCCGATATCCATCGGTTTCCAAATGGTCAGAGAGGATATTTAGATAAAATTTATCATCTCGATAACCTGCCTGAAAACTATTTTTTAAGAGTCCGAATGAGCCAGTTGTAAAGCGGTTTGAAAAAGTAGTTTTATGGTTCTCTGGAAGTTTTGTTTGGAATAAAAGAGCGCCTCCTAAGTTAGTACCATAAATAGTTGCTTTTGGACCTTTTATAATTTTAATATGTTCAAGACTTTCAGGATCATAGATATTAAAAGATGTTTCTCCTACTCCACTGGTAATTGGAATTCCATTAAAGTATGCTTGGATTTTATTGGTTCCATAAGGAGTTCTAGCACCCATTCCTCTTACGGTAAGTCGGTTTGTATTTAGAGCACCAGAAAAAACATGAACACTTGGTGTTTCGTTTAAAACGGTGGTAATTTCTGTTGGAGCATACCGTTCAATATCTTGATTGCTAATTGCGTCGATAGGGAGGATAAGCGAATTGTTTTGAACTCGTTTGGACTCTAAAATAACTTCTGTTAAAGTATCGTTTTTCTTTTCTTGAGCAATTATAATATTAACAAAAATCAGAAAAAGTAGGGTGATTTTTTTCATGATGTAAAAATATGGATTTGAAATTTTGTAATAAACAGGATGAATCAAAATCTATCAAGAAAATTATGCTTTAAACTTTTCGGTACTTACTTCTATGTTTATATTAAATATTATTTGTTGACCGATAAAAGCAGACAGCGTTTATTGCATTCCAAATATATCAAGGGTTAATAGAGGTTTTTAAAATAGCCCCCACCTTTGCTATTAAGAAAAATGAATAAAAAGAGGAGTTTAGTAATGATGTTTCTTTAAACTACTCATTTTGTAATAGTTAAAATTTAGTCTTTGTTCTTTTCTTTTACAGCGAAGCAGTCTTGTATTTTTACTCGGACATTAATGATTAAATATCCTTATTTTAGCTTTTTTATCATTAATGTCATTTATTTTTTTTAAATGAAGGGGAAAGTTTAAATGACTTTATTATACAACAATAAAATATACAAATGAAAATTATCTCTTATAACGTAAACGGAATACGTGCAGCAATTAAAAAAGGTTTTTTAGAGTGGTTGCAATCTGCAAACCCAGATGTAATTTGTTTGCAGGAAATTAAAGCTAATAAAGAACAAATTGACTTATCGGTTTTTGAAGAAGCAGGATATCCTTATCATTATTGGTATAGTGCGCAAAAAAAAGGATATAGTGGGGTGGCTATTTTATCAAAAACACAACCCAATAACGTTACTTACGGAACAGGAATTGATTATATGGATTTTGAAGGTAGGAATATTCGAGCCGATTTTGATACATGTTCAGTAATGAGTTTGTATTTGCCATCTGGAACCAATATTGAGCGTTTGGAGCATAAGCTGAAGTATATGGACGATTTTCAAACGTATATTAATGCTTTGAAAAATGAAGTTCCAAACTTGGTTGTTTGTGGAGATTATAATATTTGTCATGAAGCTATAGATATCCACGATCCTATTAGAAATGCTAAAGTCTCTGGGTTTCTTCCGGTAGAGCGTGAGTGGATTGGAAACTTTATAGATAGCGGTTTTATAGATAGTTTCCGTCATTTTAATAAGGAACCAGATAATTACAGTTGGTGGAGTTACCGAGCAAATGCACGGAATAATAATAAAGGATGGCGAATAGATTACAATATGGTAGCCAAACCATTACAAGAAAAATTGAAAAGAGCCGTTATATTACCAGAAGCTAAGCATAGCGACCATTGTCCTATTTTAGTGGAGATTGAAGATTGAGCTTTTCAATTGAAAGAGAATACTATTGTTTAAAATAAATACTTTCAAAAGCATATAATGATAAAAAAGATTTTTATAGGATTTCTATTTTTAGGACTTGTTACTTCTTGTGTGTCCTCAAAAGTTTACAACGATCTGCAAAGTAAGTACAATGCGTTAAAAGATCAGAAAGACGATTTTGAAATCGAAAATCAAGAATTAAAGTCGGCTAACAATCGTTTAGAAAACGATTTAGACCAGCTTCAAAAGCAATATGATGATGCAGTTGCAGAACGCAATCAGTTAAGGCAAGATTATGAAGCGGCAAAAAATAATCTTGCAAATTTAGAAGAATCGTATAAGGCATTAGAAACAAATAGTAGTGCTGCTATTGCTGCAAATTCAGAAAAAAACAGAGAGCTATTAAAGCAGTTAGAAGAGAAGGAAAAGGCGTTGGCTGCTGAAAATGCTCGGTTAGAAACTCTGAAGCAACAATTAGAAGCCCGTTCTCAAAGAGTAGCAGAATTGGAAGGGTTGATTGCTGCAAAAGATGCCGCTATGAAGAATTTAAAAGATGCTATTTCTCGTGCATTATTAGATTTTGAAGGAAAAGGATTAACGGTGGAGCAACGAGATGGAAAAGTATATGTTTCCATGGAGAATAAATTATTGTTTCAAAGCGGAAGTTGGGCAGTAAATGCAAACGGACGCAAAGCTGTACAGCAATTAGGAACAGTTTTAGCGCAAAACCCAGATATTAATGTGCTTATTGAAGGACATACCGATAATGTACCTTATGGAGGTAATGGTGCTTTGAAGGATAATTGGGATTTATCTACCAAAAGAGCTACTTCTATAGTGCAGATTTTAGAAGAAAATAAGCAGATTGATCCTTCAAATTTAACAGCGGCGGGACGTGGAGAATTCCTACCTGTTGCAAGTAACGAAACTACAGAAGGGAAAGCTAGAAACCGTAGAATAGAGGTTATTTTAACGCCAAAATTAGATGAGGTTTCTAAATTGCTTAATGATATTTAATTCCTCAAAGCGGGTTTAATTACCTAGAGCCTGTTCTGATTTTATGTAAGGATTTTGCATTGAAATGAGTTAGGTTTGTTTCCTTTTAATACCCATGAGATTACCCCTAGCTAGTAGAGAACAAGCAATTACTATAGGGGCCATTGTTGGTATTAGTACTTATTTTTTAGTCAACAAAGGTTTCTTTTATAACCTCTTTGCAATTTTCAATTTCTGCTTCGGTTAGGTTTTCAAAAATTCGGATTATCCTGATTTTGTCAACTGTCCGAATCTGGTCAATTGCAATCATTCCTTTTTTCCCGTTGTGTTTGACCGAAACTCTTGTTGGATATTTTTTTAAATTAGTAGTCATTGGAGCAAGAACTATTGTGTTTAGATGCTTGTTAATTTCATTTGGTGAAATGATTACACAAGGTCTAGTCTTTTTAATTTCGCTTCCAATGGTAGGGTCAAGATTGACAAGAACAATTGAGTATTGTTTTAGATCCATTCCTCAAGATTTTCGTCCTCGAAAACATCGTCCATAAGTAGCTTGTCATCTCCGTTTTCACTCATTCTTTTAAATTCTTTTTCCCAATTTTTTCTAGGTAAATCAATTGGTTTCAAGATTATTTGTTCCTTTTCGAGAATAAGTTCTACTTTGTCCTTTATGTTATATTTCTCCAAGATGGTCTTGCTCAAACGGAGTCCTTTTGAATTTCCGATTTTAATTATTGATATTTCCATAATTTCTTAAATGTTATTACAAGGTAAGTACATTTTGTTGAAACATCAAAATTTGTTCTGTATTAATGCCAACAACGCCATAAATATACTTGGAAAGGCTTGCGTAATTAAAGTAGTCTCTTTAACTCCTCAAAGCGGGTTTAATTACCTAGCGCCTGTTTTGAGTATGCCTAAAGATTTTGCATTGAAATGAGTTAGGTTTATTTCTTTTAAATACCCGTGAGCCTGCAACGAAGGAATTGATTAAGGCTAAAAGATATGTGCCAGTATGCTTATTGAATTGCTTAGAGGCTTCCCGACCGCCGTGAAGCACTGCAGAGGTGCGGGGAAAGCATACCAATCCCTGCAGAAAGGGTAACAAGCCCTGCAGGAAGGGCGACAATCTCATAAGGAAGGATAACAAACCCCGGAGGAAGGGTAACTTACCCTGCAGGAAGCATTTTTTTTGGTGCAGGAGCATTTTCTTTAGTGGTTTCTTTAAATTTTAGCCACAGATACACAAATACACAGATGTTTTCATGATAGCTATGTTTAGTCTTTTCTCTTTATTCTTTCAGCGAAGCGGTCTTGAATCTTTGTTCTTTCAGCGAAGCGGTCTTGAATCTTTGTTCTTCCAGCGAAGCGGTCTTGAATCTTTTTTCTTTCAGCGAAGCGGTCTTGAATCTTTGCTCTTCCAGCAAAGCAATCTTTCACTCAATTATTTTTAAATAACATACATCAATAATTCCAAACTTTGGATTTTGTATTTTTGATAAGATTTCAAAAGGGAAGTAAGAAAATCCTTTTTAGGAATCTTCTTTTATTATAAAAAATTGCAATATCAAAGCCCATAATAGGCATTTGATAGGAAATGGTTGGTACTAACCAACATAATTATAGTATTAGAAAACAATTAATTGTGAAAATTTGAATAAATGAAATATAAAAAACTACCAAATACAGCTATTGACGTAAGTAGAATTTGCTTAGGAAGCATGACATGGGGGAAGCAAAATACAGAAGAGGAAGGGCATAGACAGATGGATTATGCGGTAGAAAAGGGCGTTAATTTTTTTGATACAGCAGAATTGTATGCTATTCCGAAGGAAAAAGAAACGCAAGGAAGTACAGAAACCATTATTGGGAATTGGTTTAAAAAAACAGGAAAACGAGAGGATATATTTTTAGCTTCTAAAATTGCTGGGCCACCAGAGTTTAATGAACATTTTATTAGAGAGGAAGGTTTTACTGAGGCTGCTTTTGATGATGCTATCCATACAAGTTTAAAAAGACTACAAACAGATTATATCGATTTGTATCAATTACATTGGCCTGACCGAGCTACAAATTGTTTTGGGCAGCGAGACTATGTGCATGATGAAAATGAACAATGGGAAGATAATATTCAGCAAATCCTTCAAATTTTAGAAGGATATATTAAACAAGGAAAAATACGCTATATCGGACTCTCAAATGATGTGCCTTGGAGTGTGATGCGTTATTTGGAGGAGCATAAATTTAATGGACTCCCTCGTATTGCAACCGTTCAAAATCCTTATAATTTATTGAACAGAACTTATGAAATAGGGTTAGCAGAAATATCTATGCGTGAAAATGTAGGGTTATTGCCGTATTCTCCATTAGGGTTTGCTAGACTTACCGATAAGTATATTGAAAATAAAGGGATTGAAGACGCACGATTAACGCTATTTCCAGAGATGGCTAGGTATAATGGAGAGCGTTCTCTAATAGCTACTCAGAAATATTATAATTTGGCTAAAAAGTACAATATGTCTTTGGCAACATTGGCGCTTGCCTTTATAAATGCACAACCCTTTGTAACGAGTACTATTATTGGAGCTACTAAAATGGAGCAGTTGGAAGAAAATATAGCTAGTATTAATGTTGATTTAGACGAAGAAATTCTTTCAGAAATAAATAAAATCCATAATGAGATTCCTAATCCAGCACCATAATACAAGGAACGTAATATAGAAGAAGTGTTAAGGAGTAGTCTAAAAAGTAATTTATAGTTGTTATCCTGAACTTGTCAAGGAGCTTGTTTATTAATACTCAAAAAATCCTTCGACAAGTTCAGGGTAACACATAAAGTTTTTATGGTAATTACAATTTAGTCTTTACGCTGTTTTTTACAGCTAAGCGGTATTGTTTCTTTGTTCAGACACTACTAGTTATTAATCTACTTTTCTAAAAGTAAGGTTATTCTCTCCAGAAGTAAGCGTAAGGATAAGGTTTTTGTATGTAAAGCTGAATTTTTTATTATTAACAGCATCTAGAAAATTGGTTTCTAATTCGGCGTTTGGACAAGCCATTTTTGTACTCATTAACTCTCCAATTGCAAGGGAATCTTTTTCTACTACTAAAGTCCCATTAATTCTATTGCAACCACTAAAGCCAAATACTTTTCCGCTACGTAAATTAAACTCTAAATTTGGGCGCTTCATGCTCTTATCTACAGGTTTCCCATTCATAGTTTCTAGTGCCCAAATGTCGTTTAAACGATAGTCGCCTATATATTTCCCGCAGCCTTTAAAGTCATTATAATCTTGCATTTCATCTGTTTTTGTGCTAACTGTCACTTTATATGAAAAAGATTCGCCATTTTCTGTTTCACAAGATTCTTTAAAGATGGTAACTTGTAATAGTCCAGCTTCTGTTTCTGCTGAATAATTAACGGCGCTAACATCTTGTGGAATCCGAGCTTCTGGAACTGGAGTGCTTATTTTTTTAGGATTGTCTAAAGAGGTAAACGTCATAGATTTATCAAAGTCGATAAGTAAACTCCATGAAGGATTTTCTCCCGAAGCAATAAAATCTATTCCCTGTGGGATAGCCTCTTCTTTTTTCATAGGAGTTTCTTTTGCTGTGTTCTCTTCAGCTGTTTTTGCTTCTTCTTTCTTTTTAGCGTCATTACAAGCTGTAAGTGTAAGTAAAGAGATTCCTATTAATATTATTTTTTTCACATGAATAAATTTAAGTTAAACAATAGATTTTAAGTTTATTATATAATTAAGTATTGTTGTCTGATAAAGGTTAACGGAATTTATTGGACTCCACTTATATCAAGGTTTAATGAGGTTTTATACATTTATTTTTAATCCCTTATAGAGGGTGTAATTCCCCAAAGCCCGTCCTGAGTTAGCTTATTTATTCAAATAAAAAAGCAACAACATCTTCAATTTTTGAAACGCGACGAATATTTATTTGAGGATTTTTTATAGATAATTTATTTAGTTTAGATACAAAAATAGTAGAAAAACCTAGTTTCTCGGCTTCTAAGATGCGTTGTTCTACTCTTTGAACAGGTCTTATTTCTCCTGCCAATCCAATTTCAGCAGCAAAACAAAAATCTTTTTCTATGGCAACATCTTCATTACTAGATAATATTGCAGCTACTACTGCAAGGTCGATAGCAGGTTCTTCAATAGAAATTCCTCCAGTAATATTTAAGAAAACATCTTTGGCACCAAGTCTAAAACCAGCTCTTTTTTCTAAAACAGCTAGCAGCATATTAAGGCGCTTTACATTATATCCTGTGGTGGTGCGCTGCGGAGTACCATAAACTGCGGTACTTACCAATGCTTGAACTTCAATCATTAATGGTCGCATTCCTTCAAGCGTAGCAGCAATTGCTGTACCGCTAAGTTCTTCTTCAGTTTTAGAAATTAATATTTCTGATGGATTGCTAACTTCTCGTAAACCTTTTCCAAGCATTTCGTATATCCCAAGTTCTGCTGTAGATCCAAAACGATTTTTTAAGGCTCGCAAAATTCTGTAAACATGATTTCTGTCGCCTTCAAATTGGAGCACAGTGTCTACCATATGCTCGAGAATTTTTGGCCCAGCAATATGTCCATCTTTGGTAATATGTCCAATTAGAATAACAGGAGTATTGGTTTCTTTAGCAAATTTTATAAGTTCTGAAGTACACTCGCGAATCTGACTTATACTTCCTGCTGAAGATTCTATATAGTCTGTGTGCAATGTTTGAATTGAGTCGATAATTAAAATATCGGGCTCTGTAGTTTCAATTTGCTTAAAAATATTTTGCGTTTTTGTTTCTGTGAGGATGTAGCACTGCTGGCTATCAGGGAAAATTCGTTCTGCCCTCATTTTTATTTGTTTCTGACTCTCTTCTCCAGAAACGTATAATGTTTTAAAAGGAAGATGCAATGCAATTTGTAAGAGCAAGGTGCTTTTTCCAATTCCAGGTTCCCCTCCAAGTAAAGTTACAGAACCAGGAACAATACCACCTCCAAGGACACGGTCAAATTCTAATCCGCCAGAAGACATTCGCATTTCCTGCGAACCATCAATCTCTTGAATGCGTAATGGTTTAGCTGTTCTTTTTGAGGAAGTATCTGTAGGCTTCCATCCTTTCTTTTCTTCTTTTTGAACAACTTCTTCTACTAGCGTATTCCATTCTTTGCAAGAAGAACATTGCCCTTGCCATTTTGCGTATTGCGTACCACAATTTTGACAAAAAAAAGTTGTTTTGACCTTTGCCATTATACTATAAATTTTAAAGTTGAAAGGTACAAAGATTTTTGGTTAGTATTTTTTTATTGTTGTCCGATAAAAGTTAACGGAATTTATTGGACTCCACTTATACCAAGGTTTAAAACAGATTTTCAAAATAGCTACCTTACTATTAATAAAAATGAATAAAAAGAGGAGTTTAGTAATATTGTTTCTTTAAACTCCTTATTTTGTGATAGTTAAAATTTGGTCTTTCTTCTTTTCTCTTAAAGCGAAGCGGTCTTGCATTTTTACTTGGACATTAATGGTATTTTTTAGGAAATGAGGTATAAGAGTTTAGTAAGGACTTATAAGTGTATTTGTTTTACCTGAAAAAATGTATTAAAAACTGCTCCCAAGTATACACTTGTGTGTAAATTTTACACACTTATGTAAAATCAATTTTTCCGTAAGTGTCTGTTTTTCAGTGAAATTGGAATTGGTATCAATGTTGGTTATGGTATAGGGAACAAAATTATACCCTATGGAACAATCAATATTAAAAGAATCAACCGAAGACTCGATACAGGAATCTAAAAATCGTATCGAACGATTTATTTCAAACTCATCATCATCTTTCATTTTAGTAGGTACATTTTTACTAATGCTTGGTGCGGTATCTTTATTCTTTATTCTAGCACCCTATTTTGAAAGAATTCACCTAGAAAGAATGAGTTCTACTTGGGGGATTGTTTTGATGATTATTGGTTTTTCATTACTTACCATAAAGCTTAGTTTTATAACCTATATTTTATTTTTATATCTGAAATATAAAGTTGTTAAGCCAGTTTCAGATTCAGAATTGCCACTTTGTACGGTAATTGTTCCTGCTTATAATGAAGGAGAGTTAGTTTACAAAACTTTAAAAAGTTTGGTTGCTAGTGATTATCCAGAAGAGAAACTGCAAATTATTTCTATAGACGATGGGAGTCAAGATAACACTTGGGAGTGGATGAAGAAGGCTCAAAATGAATTAGGAAATCGTGTTTCTATTTATCAGCAACCAGAAAATAGAGGAAAAAGACATGCATTATACCGTGGATTTAAATTGGGAACAGGAGATGTTTTTATAACTGTAGATAGTGATTCTATAGTTTTAAAAGATACCTTGAGAACTATGGCGAGCCCATTTGTTGTAAATCAAGATTGTGGTGCAGTTGCAGGAAATGTTCGTGTGTTAAATAGTAAAAAAGCACTTATTCCAAGGATGTTGAATGTAAGTTTTGCCTTTAGTTTTGAGTTTATTCGTTCGGCACAAAGTAGTTTAGGTTCTGTTTTATGTACGCCAGGAGCATTGTCTGCCTACCGTAGAGAGGCTGTATTTAATTGTCTACACGATTGGATTAACCAGACTTTTATGGGGGAAGTTTCTAAAATTGGAGAGGATCGTGCTATGACAAACATGATATTGAAACAAGGATATAAAGTATTGTTTCAACGTAAGGCATATGTGTATACTAATATTCCAGAACGTTATAAAAACTTATATAAAATGTTTATTCGTTGGGAAAGAAGTAATGTTCGAGAGAATATTGCAATGAGTAGATTTGCTTTTGGAGATTTTAGAAAAGGAGCTAAAGGTGGAACTAGAATATTATTATTGAATCAATGGTTAAAAATGGTATTGGCATACCCTGCAATAATATTAATGTTATATTTTGTAGTGTCATACCCAGTATTGTTTCTTAGTTCAACATTAGCAGGTATCATGGTTTTTTCAAGTATGCAGGCTTTCTTTTATGCAAAAAAACACAGTTTGTCTGAAGCTTTTTGGGCATATCCATATAGTGTGTTTTATGCTTTTACTTTATTCTGGATTACTCCATATGCAATTGTAACTGCTGGAAGAAGTGGGTGGTTAACCAGAGATTTAACTAAAAAGCAATTAAAAGAGCAACGTGTGGTTGCAATAACCTCTTAATTAAAAATACTTAATAGTCCATATATATTTAAATGAGAAACGTTCATCTGGAATAATCTAGATGAACGTTTTTTTTGTGGAATTATTTTGAAGATTTATCTACTTGAATTCTTTCGTATTAAAATGTTTTTATAATGAAGGTAATCTAGTACTATAAAAATAATTATCTTGATATCGAACATAAAAAACCTATAAATTAGATGAATAAAAGCTATCTAGATTACGCTAATTATAATATTTGGGCAAATAATAGATTGATTAACGATTTAGCATCTCAAGAAGATAAGATTTTAAACCATGAGTTTATTGGGAGCTTTCCAACAATTCGTGCTACTATTTTGCACATTTGGTATGCGGAAACTGGTTGGTTGTCTCGGATGCAAAATGGCGAATGGTCTGTAGATAAAGTTGTAAATTTCTCTGAGGATACTAATGTACTTTTTAATAAATGGAAGGATACTTCTTTAAAATTTAAAGAATTTGTAGAAACAGCAGATTTGGAAAATGAAATAAAATTTGAACACAAAGGAGAGCAATTCTCTATTCCAGCTAGAGAAATGGTTCAGACAGTTTTTAACCATGGAAGTTATCACCGCGGACAAGTGGTTATGATGATGCGGCAATTGGGAGTCTCTAAAATATCTCAAACAGATTATATTGAATGGGCTCGGGAACGAGAGAGAGGTAATGTATAGTGTGACAGGTTTATGTAGTAATATTCAAATATTATAAGTGGCTGTCTAAAAATGTATCCAAACTCTAAATGTTATTCTAAGCTTATTGAAGAATTCTTTTGGTTGTTAGATGTTTAAAACTTCGACAAGTTTGATAATTACAAATTGCTTTTTAGACAGTCACTCTTATTTTTTTAGAAGAAGTAAATAGAATTATCTCTTCGGAATTATTTTTAGTTTACCACCCGAAATCTGCTTTTAAAGCATCAATTCTTTCTAGGGCAAGGTCTTTGGTTAAGAAATCTATTTCTTCCATTCCGAAAGCTTTTTCGTAAGTACGCATTGCTTTTTTAGGCTCGCCCATTTGTTCGAAATATTCAGCTTCAAAAAAGAAACCAAGCATAGTGTCTGGATATTCTTTTTTTGCAATCTTACTTAACTCATTAAGAGACTCTAAATCTTCCTTTTTCTTTGTTCCAGCATAAATAGCCATCATGTCGTTAAGGCTAACTTGCTTTTTAAATCCGAATAGCGTCTCAATGGTATTATACTTTTCTGTTAAATATTCCACTATTGGTCCTTCATAAGCTAAGACCTCTTTTTTGTATTCTTCAATACTAATTGGTTTGTATACTTTGAATATTTTATCCAATGCCTTAGGAATTCCATACGAAGCTACTCCATAGTGATTTGCGTTTTCAAATTCATCAAAGTAATAATGTACATTATCGTTAGAAATGCCCTTCATGGTATTATTGAATACTTTAATTCTTTGCTGATTTTCTTTTTCATCATTTTCGCTAGTTGCTAAATAATAAAAGGTCATAGCTTCTATGGCTCCTAGTCTTTCAGGAGTATTTCTTTCCATGCTAGGAGCAAATGTTGGAGACAATTCTATATATGCATTAAAGAGCATATTGTTTTTAAATAAATAATAATTGCTAAAATTTGCTGTAGTTCCGTGTCCTACTATGGCTTTAAAATTGGCTAAGTTGTAGTTTTTAGCAATCATAGGGATGAGTTCCATCCCGATAAATTCAAAGAAAGAGTTTCCTTTTTTATCAGGAAAACCGTTTTCATCACTATAAAAACAATCTTCATAACGGGTATCTCTTTGATTGATTCCAACGACAATACTCTTTGGCATTTCGTCTTTATAAGCATAAAATTTTGAGTTTGCTACCACTATATCAAACAGATAATCGGCATCCAAAACAACAATTAAAGGATATGATTTTTCTGCGGAATAGTCCTCTGGAACATACAATTGGATGTCTCTTTTTTCCGCAAGTTTAAAGGATTCAATTGTGGAGGAAGTTGTTTGTGCGTTAGAAATTAAAGCACACAAAAACAGCACAATACATGTGAGTGTAGTATTTTTCATGGTAATTAGATTTGGTGGCTGAAAGATAAAAAATTATTTGTTTCTATTGTATATAGGAAGAAAAAGAAACGCTAAAGCTCCAAAAACAACGACCATCAACGTTTGGGAAGTCCACATAATCCATCCAAATGCATCTCCAGAAGCTTCAGAAACTCCGTAGATAAGTAGAATTTTACTTACAGCAATTGGGTATAATCCAATACCTCCATTGGTGGCGCTCATGGCAAAAGCTCCAGCAACAAATGAAGCTAAGATGGCATTTAATGGTAAGGAAGCTGTTTCTGGGATACTAAATTTTATTACCCAAAACATAGCTATATAAAGAACCCAAATACAAAGCGTATGAAAAATAAAAAGCCATTTATTTTTCATTTTAAAAATACTCAAAGCGCCTTCTAGCAGTTCAAAGACAAAATTCTTAACTTTCAAGAAAAATCCAGTTTTAGCCTTTCTTATCAAGAGTAAAAAAATAACTCCCACAGCAATTAAAATAACTCCAGCTATAATAAGCTTTGTGTAGTTTATATTTTTTTCAGCAAAATAGTTAGCTATAATTTCGGTTTGTAAAATAGCTGTTATTAAAACAATAGATAAGAGCATAATAACGTCTATTACACGTTCTGCAATAATAGTTCCGAAACCTTTTTGAAAAGGGACTTTCTCATAAGAGGTAAGGGTGGTGGCTCTTAACACTTCTCCAGATCTTGGAATTCCCAAATTGGCTAAATAGCCAACAAAAATAGCCATGAAATTATTTAATAAAGCAGGTTGATAACCTATGGGTTGCAGGAGTAAATTCCAGCGTAAAGCTCTAGAAAAATGACTTAAAAAGCCAAGAATTACGGAGATTATTACCCAAAAGTAATTGGCATTTTTAATAGCATTAAAGATGTTCTCGCGCTCGGTAGGAGTGGTGTTATTGTAAGAATACCAAATTAAAAAAACTCCCAACAAAAGTGGGAGTAGTTTTTTTAAAATATTTATAAGTTTTTTACGCACCTTTAGGTAAGAGAATTATCTTTTTCATTTGGGAATATAAGGGAAGGCTTAAAGTTTTTAGCTTCTTCAAAATCCATAATTCCGTAGGAGATAATAATAATAATGTCTCCCCGCTGTACTCTTCTAGCTGCAGGACCGTTTAAGGTAATTTCTCCACTATTTTTTGCGCCTTTAATGGCGTATGTTTCTAATCGTTCGCCGTTATTAACGTTTACAATTTGTACTTTCTCCCCTTCAATAATATTAGAAGCTTCCATTAATGCTTCATCAATGGTAATACTCCCAATGTAATTTAGGTCGGCTCCAGTAACCGTAACTCGGTGAATCTTAGACTTTACTACTTCAATTTGCATGGTACAAAGGTATTAATTTAGAGCAACATTATCTATCAGTCTTATATCATTTGCATAAACAGCAACAAAAAGCCTGTAGCGTTTGTTTTCTTTTTTTGTTTTAACAGGTTTTAACGTTTTTTCGTCAGCAATTTCAGCATATTCCAAAGAAAAATCTGAGTGTTTACTAAATTGCTCTTCAATCCAATTTACTGTATCTATTGCACTTTCTGTGCCAAACTTATCTTTTGCTTGCAGTAGTGTTTTATAAATAAAAGAAGCTTCTTTACGTATATCTTGAGGAAGGCGTTCATTTCTGGAGCTCATTGCGAGTCCGTTTTCCTCTCTACTTATAGGGCAACCAACTATATTTACTGGAAGCTGATTTTTAGCTGCCATTTTTCTAATAATTTGTAGTTGTTGGAAATCTTTTTCACCAAAATAAGCATTATCTGGCTGGACAATTGTAAATAATTTTCTTACAATAGTTCCTACACCGTCAAAATGTCCGCTTCTGTATTTACCTTCCATTTGATGCTCTAATCCATCAAAATCAAAAGTTTCAGAAGTAACATTATTATCGTAAATATCTTCAGCAGAAGGAGCAAAAATTATAATATTTTCGTTAAGTAACTTTAAAGTTTCTAAATCTCTGTCAAAGGTTTTGGGGTATTTTTCAAGATCCGTTTTATTGTCAAACTGTGTAGGGTTTACAAAAATACTAACCACAACAACATCGTTGTTAATAAGCGCCTTTTCAACTAGAGAAAGATGTCCTTTGTGTAAAGCGCCCATAGTAGGAACCAAGCCAAGGGTTTTATTCTCTGTTTTTTCCTGTTTTAGGAATTGAATTAATGCTTCTTTTTGATTGAAAATTTGCATTTGGTATAAAATTAATAGCGTGCAAAGCTATATAAAATTAACTAATTAGGCATATTTTTTGTATTTTTGCATCCTTTAAACCTTAGTCTAAAGAAACAAATTGATTTTATGACAGACAAAAGAGTATTATTTGTCGCTTCAGAAATGGTTCCTTACTTACCGGAAAACGAAGTGTCTTCAATGGCTTATGAAAGCCCACGAATGGTGAATGATAGAGGCGGACAAATACGAATCTTTATGCCTCGTTTTGGTAACATTAATGAGCGAAGACATCAACTCCACGAGGTTATTCGCCTATCGGGAATGAACCTTGTAGTGAATGATATGGATATGCCGCTTATTATAAAAGTAGCATCCATTCCTAAAGAAAGAATTCAAGTTTATTTTATAGATAACGAAGAGTATTTTAAGCGTAAAGCTACCTTTACAGATGAAGATGGAAACTTGTTTCCAGACAACGATGAAAGAGCAATTTTCTTTGCAAAAGGAGTAGTTGAAACTGTTAAAAAGCTTAATTGGAATCCAGATATTATCCATGTTCATGGTTGGATGGCTTCTTTATTACCATTGTATTTGAAGAAATATTATGCCGACGAACCACTTTTTGCTGAAAGTAAAATAGTTACTTCTGTATACAACAAAGGTTTTGATGGTACGTTAGACAAAGAGATGATTAATAAAGTGAAGTTTGACGGAATAGAGGAGGATAAAATAGCACCTTTAGCAGATCCAACATATAGCAACCTTTTAAAAGTGGCTGTAGATAATTCGGATGCAGTTATTGTTGCTTCAGAAGAAATTCCAGACGATCTTAAAGAGCATATTGATTCACTTTCAATTCCTGTTCAACCTCATGTTTCTATCTATGAGTTTGAAGAGGCTTACAATAAATTTTACGAAACTAAAGTTTTAAGTTAATACAGAGTACAAATGAAGATGAGTTTTAAAGGAAGGAATGTATTGCCAACACTGCTTGTAATAGGTAGTGTTATTTTTTTTACAGCTTGCGAAAGAGAGTATAATACTATAGGTGTAGATTTAATAGACAACGGAGAAATACAGGCGAGCAAGAAAACATTTGATGTTTATGCTTATAATAAAAAATTAGAGAGTGTTCGTACTAACGGACTTTCGGGATATCAGTTAGGGGCATATGCACATCCTGTTTATGGATTAGGTAAAAGTTCTTTTGCAGCTCAATTGTTGCTGCAAAGTGGCAATCCTACTTTTGGAAATAACACACAGGCTATAGAGAGTTCTTCTGCAGATAAGCAAGAGAATGAAAGGGTAACGGCGGTGTATTTAAATATTCCTTTTTTTAGTACGGCTTTGAGTGATACTACAGAGTTGGCTGAAAACGAGCCTAAACCTTATAGAGTAGATTCTATTGTTGGAAATAGAGCTGCGGAGTTTAATTTGAAAGTACAGGAGTTTACAAAATATTTGAGAGATTTAGATCCAAATAGTAATTTTCAAGATGCGCAAGAATATTTTTCAGATGAAGACGGAGCTTCTTTTGCAACTACAATTTTGTATGATGATACATATCAAATAAATGAAGAAGAAGTTGTAATTCCAGATCCAGATGCAGAAGACGATCCTGAGACGGATGAGGATGAATCCATAATTCCATTAGAAAGAATTGCTCCGGGAATTCGTGTAAAACTTGACAATCAATTTTTTCAGGAAAAAATATTAGACAACGAAGGAAGTACTGTTCTAACAAGTCAAAGTAACTTTAAAGACTTTTTGAGAGGGTTGTATATTTCTGCTGAAATGCCTAATAACGACTTAGCAATGTTGCTTAATATTCAGGCTTCATATGTTGAAATTCAATATGATTATGATGCAACGGTAGATGGAGAAGCTACTGTAGAAAGTGGTACCTATAAATTGCAGATGAGTGGAAATAAAGTTAATTATCTTACTCAAGATTCGTATCCTTCAGAAGTTTCAAATCAATTTACCGATGCTAATGCTACAAGATTATATCCTAATGGAGGAGCAGGGAGTTATATAGAATTGGATATGTTGGCTGGAGGGTCTGATGTAACAACAGTATTTCAAGAAGCTAAAGAAAAAGGATGGTTAATAAATGAAGCTAATTTGATATTTTATGTAGACGAAGGTTCGCTTTCGGAAAAAACAGATATTACGTTACCAAAGAGGCTTTATTTGTATGATTTAGGGAATGAACGCACAATAGTTGATTATACTAGAGATGTGGCAGGGAATACTGGTGTTGATTCAACTAGTTATACTGTCTATAATGGTATTTTAGATGAAGATAATGAAGTTGGGACACGATATAAGTTTAGATTGACAGAATATATGAATGATATTGTTCGTAATGATTCTACAAATGTTAAGCTAGGTTTGTCTACAACCAGTAGTATTGCAAATTCTTTAAATGTATCCGCATTTAATCAAACAGAAGAAGTAAAAATTCCCCAAGCAACTATTACCAATTTATATGGAACAATTTTATACGGAAATAATGTTCCAGATAATGAGAGTGATAAGAAACTAAAGCTCGAAATCTACTATACTGAGACAAAGGGAAATTAACTTAAATAAAAAATTATGTGTGGGATTGTAGGTTATATAGGCCCTAGAGAAGCCTATCCTATTGTAATAAAAGGATTAGAAAGATTAGAATATAGAGGTTATGACAGTGCAGGTGTGGTGCTTTATAATGATGGAGAAACCCAACTGTGTAAAACCAAAGGAAAAGTAGCCGATCTTAAAGAAAAGGCCAATTCAGAAGGAATAACAAAGGGGAAAATAGGATTAGGGCATACCCGTTGGGCAACCCATGGTGTTCCAAATGATGTAAATGCACATCCACATTATTCAAATTCTGGGAACTTAGTAATTATCCATAATGGAATTATAGAAAATTACGGTTCTATAAAAAAAGCACTTGAGAAAAGAGGGTATACTTTTCAATCGGATACGGATACTGAAGTATTGGTAAATCTTATTGAAGATATTAAACAGAATGAAAATGTAAAGCTTGGAAAAGCGGTTCAGATTGCTTTGAATCAAGTTATTGGTGCGTATGCAATTGCTGTTTTTGATAAAACGAAACCAGACGAAATAGTAACAGCAAAATTAGGAAGCCCACTTGCAATTGGGGTAGGTGAAGATGAGTTTTTTATAGCTTCAGATGCCTCTCCTTTTATTGAGTTTACTAACAATGCTATTTATTTAGAAGACGAGCAAATGGCTATTGTCCGTTTAGGTCGAGATGTTAAAATCCGACAAATAAAGGATGATAAACCTGTAGCTCCGTATGTGCATGAGCTACAACTTAGTTTGGAGCAGATTGAAAAAAATGGATTTGACCATTTTATGCTGAAAGAAATCCATGAGCAACCTGAGGCTATAAAAGATACTTACCGTGGTAGATTACGTATCAATGACGGGATTATTAAAATGGCTGGAATTGAGGATAATTTAGAGCGTATTCTAAATGCTAATAGAATTATTATTGTTGCTTGCGGGACTTCATGGCATGCTGGTTTGGTAGCAGAATATATATTTGAAGATCTTGTAAGAATTCCTGTTGAGGTAGAATATGCATCAGAATTTAGATATAGAAATCCTATAATTACTTCTAAAGATGTGGTTATTGCAATTTCTCAATCTGGAGAAACAGCAGATACTTTAGCAGCTATAAAATTGGCTAAGCAAAATGGAGCCTTTGTTTTTGGCGTATGTAATGTGGTAGGTTCTACTATTGCAAGAGAATCTCATGCAGGAGCTTATACACATGCGGGGCCAGAAATTGGAGTTGCTTCTACCAAAGCATTTACAACACAAATTACGGTTCTTACTTTAATAGCGCTAAAATTAGCGCAATCTAAAGGAGCAATTTCGAAAACAGAATTTCATAATTACCTTGCAGAAATGGAAGCTATCCCTACTAAGGTGGAGGAGAGTTTAAAAATAGACGGACATATCCAGGAAATAGCATCAGTTTTTAAAGATGTACCTAACTTTTTATATTTAGGACGTGGATATAATTTCCCAGTTGCTTTGGAAGGGGCACTAAAATTAAAGGAGATTTCTTACATTCATGCGGAAGGATATCCAGCAGCAGAGATGAAACACGGGCCTATCGCTTTAATTGATGAGCAAATGCCAGTGGTGGTTATTGCAACCAAAAAAGGACATTATGAAAAGGTTGTGAGTAATATCCAAGAAATTAAATCAAGAAAAGGTAAAATTATTGGAATCGTAACTGAAGGAGATACAGAAGTTAAATCGATGGCCGATTATGTTATTGAAGTTCCTGAAACAATTGAAGGATTAACACCTTTATTAACAACAATTCCGCTGCAATTACTTTCTTACCATATTGCAGTAATGAGAGGGTGTAATGTGGATCAACCAAGAAACTTAGCAAAATCAGTAACGGTTGAATAAATGATTATCAATTCCGTAATTTTTGTATTAAAAAATTACGGAATTGAAAAAATATGTATATTGTTCTTATCTAAAACTAATTTTATTATGATAAGAACAATTTTTTTTGCCTTTACTTTTCTATTTAGTGTATTAGGAGTTGCCCAAACTACTATTTCTGGAAAAGTTACAGACGAGCAAAATCAACCTATTCCCGGAGCGAGCATTCAAATAAGTGCTACAACTGTAGGAACTGTGACTGATTTTAACGGGGAGTTCAATTTATCAACCGATCAAAACCTTCCATTTAAGATTATAATTTCTAGTATTGGGTTTACTTCGCAAACGATTGCGTTATCTTCTGCTCAATCAATAGAGATTCAATTAAAAGAGGAAACTACTAGCTTGGGGGAAATTATTATTTCTGCATCTAGAACCCCAGAGCGTATTTTTGAATCTCCTGTTACGGTAGAGCGATTTGGTTTAAAAGAAATAAAAAATACAGCATCTGTTGATTTTTATGATGGTTTGGAAAATCTGAAAGGTGTCGATATTAATACCAATAGTTTAACATTTAAATCTATAAATACACGAGGATTTGCAGCTTTTGCTAATACTCGTTTTGTACAACTCATTGATGGGATGGATAATGCTGCGCCAGCTTTAAATTTTCCATTAGGAAATTTATTGGGGATGACAGAAATAGATGTTCAAAGCGTTGAGCTACTTCCTGGTGCTTCTTCTGCACTATATGGAGCAAATGCTTTTAACGGAATTTTATTTATGAGAAGTAAAAGCCCTTTCGATTTTGAAGGAATAAGTACGTATGCAAAATCTGGAATGACTTCTCAAAAAGCTGCAGGAGACAATGTTTTCTGGGATTTAGGAATTCGTGTTGCTAAAAAGTTCTCAGAAAAATTTGCTGCCAAAGCTAATTTCTCTTATTTAAAAGGGACAGATTGGTTTGCCGTTAGTGAAGAGAATGTGCTGAATCCTGGAACGGGACGGGAATTACCTAATTATGACGGACTTAATGTTTATGGAGATGAGGTGAGTACAAACATACGGGCAGTAGGACTAGCTCTTGCAGAAAATGGAATAATACCTGCAGCGGCAGTTAATTTATTGCCTAATGAAAGTGTGAGTAGAACAGGATATTTAGAACGCGATTTAACTAATTATGAGGCAGAAAGTGTAAAATTTGATGCGGCATTACATTACCGTCCTTTTGCAGATGATTTTGAAATTATCTATCAAGGAAAAATAGGAAAAGGAGCTACTATTTATCAAGGGGCAAACAGATATTCCTTAAAGAACTTCTTTTTACAACAACATAAAATTGAGTTTAAGAACGACAATTTTTTTGTACGGGGTTATATGACCGATGAAGATGCGGGCGATTCTTATGATATGCGATTTACGGGGATAAATGTGAACCGATATTGGAAAACAGATCAGCAATGGTTTGGAGAATATGCTGGAGCATATGTACAGTCAACTTTAGGGGGCGCTTCGAGTGAGCAAGCTCATAATATTGCAAGACAAGCTGCCGATACTGGAAGACTTATTCCAGGAACTCCAGAGTTTGAACAAGCATTTAATACAGTAACTACAAACGCTGACTTAGCAACGGGGTCTCAGTTTAGAGATGCTTCTCAATTATATCATGCAGATGCAAATTATAATTTTTCACATTTAATTGATTTCGCCGATATTCAGGTTGGGGGATCTTATAGAACCTATCGTTTAAATTCCTTCGGAACTATTTTTACAGATTATGATGGGCCAATAAGTTATAGTGAGCTTGGACTTTACACTCAAATTCAAAAACAACTTATGGACGAACGATTAAAACTTACAGGGTCGTTACGATATGATAAATCAGAGTTGTTTGAAGGACAAGTAACGCCTCGTTTTTCAGTTGGATATACGGCAGGAGCTAATAGAAATCATAATTTAAGAGCCTCTATTCAAACAGCCTTTAGAAACCCAACCACTCAAGATTTATACATAGGCTTGGATGTTGGGAGAGCTATATTGGTAGGTTCTGCTGAAAATAATTTAGATCGTTATCAAAGAACATTTAATGTGAATAACTCAGTAGCAAATGGAGGGGAAGCTACAGCTACTATAAGTGCTAGAGACGCATATGAAAATTCTTTTTTGGCAAGTTCTGTCCAAGCTGGTGCTCCAGTTGCTTCAAACGTAGGTTTAGTAAAACCAGAACAGGCTATTGCTTATGAGATTGGATATAGAGGGCAATTGGGCAAATTTGAAATTGATTTGAGCGGGTATTATACAGATTATACAGATTTTATTGCTAATCAAAACGTAATTGTTCCTTTGTACGGACAGGTGGGAGATAATTCGCAATCTTTAGCAGCGTTGGAAAGTGATGATTTTAAAGTTTTTCAGACTTATACTAATGCAAAGTCTGGAGTACAGTCTTATGGAGCTTCTATTGCAATAGCAACAAAAGTTTTTAATGGTTTTGATTTAAGCGGAAATTATACTTATGCTGATTTTGAACAAGAAGATCCAGATTTTCGAGCGGGATTTAATACGCCAAAGCATAAATTTAAAGCCTCTTTTGGCCATACAGAACTTGTGAAGAATTTTGGATTTAATTTTAGTTACCGATGGAGCGATTCTTATTTCTGGCAAGCTAGTTTTGGGGATGGAAATATCCCTTCTATTACTGTGTTAGATGCGCAATTAAACTATACTGTTCCTAGTCTAAAGTCTATTTTTAAAGTAGGGGCTGCTAATTTATCTGGAGAGGAATATTACACAGCATATGGTACAGGTTTAATAGGAACGCAGCTATATGTCTCTTGGACAATTAATAATTTTTAAGCTAATTCTAAACGATATTTTTATGAAGACCAATTATGTAAGCCTTTTGTTTTTAATGTTTTTGGGACTGTATGGGTGCAGTTCGGATGATGATGCTGGGAACGGCGGAAGTGAAATGGAGATGGAATATTCCTCTGGAACTGCAGATTTTTCAAATTATGTAGCTGTAGGGAACTCATTAACTGCAGGATATACAGATGGTGCTCTTTTTGTATCCGGACAATCAAATTCGTTGCCTAATATATTATCACAACAATTTGCACTTGTTGGAGGAGGAGAATTTCAACAACCATTAACTAACGATAATATTGGGGGACTTCTTGCGGGAGGTTTTCCATTACCAGGGATTGAAAACAGATTATACTTTAATGGTTCTGGGCCTGCTCGTTTACCTGGGAGTCCAACTACCGATATTGCACAAACCCTTTCAGGGTCATTTAATAATATGGGAGTGCCAGGAGCGTTTAGTTATCATTTATTATCTCCGGGCTATGGAAATATAGCAGGTGTAGCAGCTGGGTTGGCAAACCCTTATTTTGTTCGTTTTGCTTCAAGTCCGTCTACAACAGTAATTGCCGATGCAGTGGCTCAGAAGCCTACTTTTTTTAGTCTTTGGATAGGAAATAATGATGTATTAGGGTATGCAACTGGAGGTGGTGTTGGAATTGATCAAACTGGAAATCTTGATTATGCTACGTATGCATTAAACGATATTACCGACCCAACCATTTTTGCAGATATTTATACTGCTATTGTTTCTGAACTGTCTAAGAATGATGCTAAAGGAATAGTTGCAAATATTCCAGATGTAACGGGGATTCCTTATTTTACAACAGTTCCTTATGCTCCGTTAGATCCTACTAATCCTGATTTTGGTTCTCAAATTCCAATGTTAAATAACATTTTTGGAGCTTTAAATCAAGTTTATGAGGTGCTTGGTGCGCCCGAGCGTAAAATAGAATTTGCTACAAATGCCGCAAGTGCTGTTGTAATTAAAGATGAGGCATTAACCGATATTTCTGCTCAAATTGAAGGAGTGTTAAATGCTAGTCCGACTTTCCCTGCATTTATTTCGCAATTCGGATTACCTGCCCAGGCAGTTCCTCTTGTTGCGAATATATTAGGGCAAAGGTATGGACAGTCAAGACAAGCAAACGAAGCAGATTTAATAGTATTGCCAAGTAGTAATGTTATAGGAACTGTTAATGTAACCGCATTACAAGCTTTAATGGGAATGGGAGTCCCGCAGGAATTAGCAGGGCAATTTTCAATAGAAGGGATTACCTTGCCTTTAGAAGATAAATGGGTGTTAATACCTTCAGAACAAGCAAGTGTAAAAACAGCTACCGATGCCTATAATATGGCAATTGCTACTATTGCCCAACAAAATGACTTGGCATTAGTAGATGCAAATGCAATTATGAAAATGTTGTCACAAGGGGGTGGCGTTCCTTTTGACGAATTTATACTGAACAGTAGTTTGGTGTTTGGGGGTGCTTTTTCTTTAGATGGAGTGCATCCTACAGCTAGAGGATATGCCTATTTGGCAAATAAATTTATGGAAGCTATTGAAAAGAAATATAATGCTGTTTTACCAAGAGTACGAGCGGCAGATTATAATACGCTCTATCCAGCACAATTGCCATAAAGCAACTTAAATTACAAATTTTGTTATAAATAGAATAAGCAGGTATAATTAAATCCTTCATTGAGGGTTTTATTCCTCAGAGCCTGTTCTGAGTATATCGAAGGGTGCTACGTCGAAATGGGTTAAATTATTTTCCTTTGAATACCTCGTAGGCTTACCTCGAGGTAGTTGATTACTATTTTTTCTTTAAATAAATGAAGTTTATAAATAAAAAGTATGGGTGGTTTCTATTAATCTAGGTTGAGTTAATTGTAGCTGCTGTTAATGATGTCAAACAGTGGTGTAGTGGTAAAAGCAGGGAAATATTAAAAAATGAATATCCTCTTAAATGGAGCTGTTGACGTTTATGCAGTATTTAAAAAATAAGTCAAAAACATATTTTTTTGTGAGATGATATAACTCTCAAAAAAACAACCTGATAGCATAAGAAAAAAAAATATTTAAATTGATTAATTTTTTCAATTAAAAATATATCTTTGCACCGCGAAAAAGCATCTATATATTAAGACTTTTTTAGCAAATAATAAGCATAACATTAAACACTTAAGTAATGTCTAAAATTACAGGTAAAGTTGCACAAATTATTGGTCCGGTTGTAGACGTAGCATTTGATTCAGGTTCTGAATTACCAAATATCTACGATTCTTTGGAAATTGATAGAAAAGATGGTTCTAAATTAGTACTTGAAGTACAATCTCATATTGGAGAAGATACGGTAAGAACAATATCTATGGACTCTACAGATGGTTTGAGTAGAGGAACAGAGGTTCTTGCTACTGGAAACCCAATACAAATGCCAATCGGTGACGATGTTTACGGACGTTTGTTTAATGTAATTGGAGATGCTATTGATGGAATTGGAGATTTGCCAAAATCTGGTAAAGATGGACTTCCTATTCACAGAGAGGCACCAAAATTTGAAGATTTAACAACTTCTACTGAAGTACTTTTTACAGGTATTAAAGTAATCGACCTTATTGAGCCTTATGCAAAAGGAGGTAAAATTGGTCTTTTTGGAGGAGCTGGTGTTGGTAAAACAGTACTTATTCAGGAGTTAATTAATAATATAGCAAAAGGTCACGGTGGTTTATCAGTTTTTGCTGGTGTAGGAGAACGTACGCGTGAAGGAAATGACCTTTTAAGAGAGATGCTTGAGTCTGGTATTATTAAATACGGAGACGAATTTATGCACTCTATGGAAGAAGGTGGATGGGATCTTTCTAAAGTTGATAAAACAGCTATGAAAGGCTCAAAAGCAACTTTCGTTTTCGGACAGATGAATGAGCCACCAGGAGCACGTGCTCGTGTAGCTTTATCTGGACTTACAATTGCAGAATATTTCCGTGATGGGGCTGGAGAAGCACAAGGGAAAGACGTACTTTTCTTCGTAGATAATATCTTCCGTTTTACACAAGCTGGTTCTGAGGTATCTGCACTTCTTGGACGTATGCCATCTGCGGTAGGATACCAACCTACGTTAGCAACAGAGATGGGAGCGATGCAAGAGCGTATTACTTCAACAAAAAGAGGATCTATTACATCTGTACAGGCGGTTTACGTACCTGCGGATGATTTAACGGATCCAGCGCCAGCAACTACATTTGCTCACTTAGATGCTACAACAGTACTTTCTAGAAAAATTGCTGAGCTTGGTATTTATCCAGCGGTAGATCCATTGGATTCTACTTCTAGAATTCTTTCTGCTGAAGTATTAGGAAAAGAACATTATGCTTGTGCTCAAAATGTAAAAGAGCTTTTACAACGTTATAAAGAATTACAAGATATTATTGCAATTCTTGGTATGGAAGAGCTTTCAGAAGAAGATAAATTGGCGGTATCAAGAGCACGTCGTGTGCAACGTTTCTTATCTCAACCTTTCCACGTTGCTGAGCAGTTTACAGGTATTCCAGGAGTTTTAGTTGATATTAAAGACACTATTAAAGGATTTAATATGATTATGGATGGAGAATTAGATCACCTTCCAGAGGCTGCTTTTAACTTAAAAGGAACTATCGAGGAAGCTATCGAAGCAGGAGAGAAAATGCTTGCAGACGCATAAATTAGGAGCAGTAACAGTTGTTAGTTCTAAACTTTACAACTTATAACTAAAAAGTATGAAATTAGAAATAGTAACACCAGAGGCAACTTTATTTAGCGGAAACGTTACTTCGGTAGCTGTTCCAGGAGTTGATGGTGAGTTTCAGATGTTAGACAATCACGCACCTATAGTTTCACTTTTAGGAAAAGGAAATGTGAAAATCTACGGAGAAGTTAATATAGAAAAAGCATATGCTTCTAAGTTTTCTAAAGGAGAAAATGGAGAGACAATATTGCCTATCACTAGTGGAACTGTAGAGATGAACAACAATAAAGTTATTGTTCTAGCAGATTAAAGAATAAACATAATATATATAAGAACGCCGCAATAGTATTGTGGCGTTTTTTTATGGTGTAGTTTTAAAGACTAGACGAAATGAAAGTTATGTTATTATAAATCGATATCCTACACTACGCAGGCTTTCAATTTGAATAGATTTATCTTCTGAAAGGTATTTCCGTAACCTACTGATAAAAACATCCAGACTTCTCCCTGAAAAGAAATCAGTTTCTTCCCATAAATGGTTAAGAATATCTTCCCTTCGGATAACACAGTCTTTATTTTTGTACAGATATTCCAAGAGTTGGGCTTCTTTTTCGGTAAGATATTTTTCAGAATAAGAAGTCTTTAGTAACAAATTTTTAGGTTCAAATATAAATTTCCCTATGGAATATGTTTCCGATTTATTCTCCTTAACAAGCGGTTTTCTTTTTAGTATGTTTTGAATTCTAAGGATGAGCTCGTCAGCATCAAAAGGTTTTGTAATGTAGTCATCGGCGCCAAGTTTTAATCCTGTTAAAATGTCCTCTTTCATTTTACGAGCAGTCACAAAAAGAAAAGGCAAATCGGGATATTTAATTTGGAGCTTTTGTGCTAGCGTAAAACCATCTTCCTTTGGCATCATAACATCAAGAATGAGGATATTAAAACTTTGCTCCTTTAAAATTTCTCGAGCTTCAATCCCGTTAAAAACACGTTGTACGTCAAATTTGTTCAATTCTAGGTACTGTTTTAGTAAATCTCCTAAATCTAAATCATCTTCAACTATTAGTATTTTAATCATGGTTTAGCTGTCTTTTAATCCCTCATTTGGGGTTTAATTCCCCAGAGCCTTTCCCTGAGTTTACCGAAAGGCTTTAGGTCGAAAAAGGATTAAATTATTTTCCTTTGAATACCTCTCGGCTTGCCCAGAGCTAGTGAATTCCTAGGTGGGAATTTTTAAAATAAATGTGCTCCCCTTTTTTGGAACACTTTTTACATTAATAGTACCTTTTAAATTTTTCATTATCTGGTTACATAGATATAAACCCAGTCCTAAGCCTTTAATATCATGTTTATTTCCTTCTGATATGCGGTAAAACTTTTTAAAAATGTTTTTTTGCTCTGAAGACGGGATACCATTTCCAAAATCTGTAATTTCTATATAATAAAAATGATCTTTTACATAAGATTTTAAAATTATTTCTGTAGCATCAGGACTGTATTTTATAGCATTTTCTAGTAAGTTTTGGAGTACACTTTCCAATTGATCAATAGCTGTTTTTAGGATCAATCTGTTAGGAGATATATTAGATTTTAGACTGTGCGTATTTGAATCAAAATGAGATGTTACGTCTTTTAAGAATTTTACAATGTCTATTTCCTGCAATTCTAGCTTTTGAGGCTCCAGAGAAGTTTCCATTACTCGATCTACAATTGTTTGAATCCTAGTGTTTTGTCTAGCAAGTGTAAGAATAAGCTTTTTTGCAGATTCAGAATTTTGAAAAGCTTCTTCTTTTTGTAAAGATTTTGTAATGAGGTTAAGGGAAGTTAAAGGTGTTTTTAATTCGTGACTAATATTGTTGGCAAAATCGGTTTTCATTTCAGCAATCTTTTTTTGCTTTATGAGCGACCGATACATATAAAAAAACAATAAAACAACTGCAACTATTAGTGCAACTCCAGCAACCAGCATCCAAAGCATTTTATTCCAAATTTTTTGTTGAAAATTGGAAATATCCATATCAACAGATTGAAGATGCTTATAAGAGTATTTAATGGCTTCATTAATAGAATCCTTTTTTTGGTCTATAGAAGATTGTGCTATTCCTTTACTGATATTAAAAGATTTTCCTTCAAAATCTTCACCAAAATAAACAAGAGGATTATCGTTAGTTTTTAGCACCGTATCATAAACTCCATTAGCTTCAAAAATAATCTGAGTTAACTGTATACGAATGCTAATCTCTTTTAAAATAGGGTAATTTTTAAAGTGAGATTGTAGATAAATATGACTTATTTTTTGGATAGAATCTGCTAAAATATGTGCGCTTGCTTGAAATTGATTTGACGTAATACTATCATAAACTTTTTGAAAGCAAAGCTTTTTAAAATCTTCGAAAAACTGTTCTTCAATAGTATCAATCTCGGCAGATTCTATTACGGGAGCTATTTGCTTTTTAACATCGTTTATATATGTTTTGGAAGTTAATTGATAAGTGTTTTGAATAAGGTAGTATTGTATAGAAACCAGTCCAGCTAATGCAAGGAGGCAAAAAAAGACTAAGAGTTTTATTTTATTTCGCTGTTTCATTCATTTACAAAAATAACCAACTTAAAAAATTATAGGGAGATAATTTGGGCATTAACCCTTCATTAACCTACGGTTAACCCACATTGCCCCAATGTTTTTTCATATTTGCTTTTATAATTAAAACTTAAATATCATGAAAAAATTAGTAATTGTCTTTTTATTCTTGGTTTCATTTGTAAACCTATGGTCGCAAAGTACATCGGTTTCTACATCCGTAAGTAATAACTCTTATTTATCTATTTCAGTAAGCAACACCGATTTTGAATATAATTATACGGCTTCTTTTGATAAGGAAAATACAGAAAGTGTTAAAGAAGTTATTGAAGAGGTTTTGGGGGTAGCATTAGATAAAAATACACGTACTGCTTACTGGGAAGGAACTGGATATAGCGTGCAATTGCGTCAGGGGAGAGTTAAAATAGAAATGGAAAAAGAAGCAACCACCAAGTCATTTCAATTAAAAATAGAAGATTTAGCCGATCAGATTTCAGAAACTCTTGGTAGTGAAGAAACTCCAGAACCTCCTAAAACACCCCAGCGTAGTTAAGTTCCTTTTTTATAATTGTAACAATTGCTGTTTGAAGTTGTCTTTATAAAAACTGAACTTTTAATGAAATACCTAAACTTTATTTTTCTACTTTTTAGCTTGCATATAGTGAGCGCTCAAGAAGGAGACTCTATTTCCAGAAAAAAAATAGATGCCATTAGAATTACAGAAGCACCAAAAATAGACGGTGTTCTTGATGAGCTTATTTGGAATAGTGCTTCTGTAGCTACAAATTTTATTGAGAGAGAACCTAATAATGGCACTCCAATTCCAGATAGTCTGCATACGGAAGTTAGAATTGTGTATGACGACCTTGGAATCTATTTTGGAGCAATTATGAATGATCCTAATACTAGTGAAATAGCAAAAGAACTAACCGAAAGAGATGATATAGGAAACGACGATTTCTTTTTTATTTTACTGAATGGATACAACGATCATCAGCAGAGTTTTGAGTTTATTGTTACCGCGGCTGGTGTTCAATGGGATGCGAAACTGACAAACGGAAATGAAGATTCCTCATGGAATGGAGTTTGGTATAGTAATGTGAAAATAAATGAGGATAATTGGACAGCCGAAATATTTATTCCTTATTCTCAACTTAGATTTCCAGAGAAGGATATCCAAACCTGGGGATTAAATATGGAGCGAGAGTTTAGACGAGAGCGTAGGCGTTTTAGTTGGAATCATGTGGATAATAGTAAAGGTTCTTTTTCTATTTATGATGGAGAAATTCATAATATTAAAAATATAGATGCGCCATTAAGATTATCATTTCAGCCTTATGTTTCTTCATATATTACTTCTTTTGATGGGAAATCTGAGGTAAGTGTTAATGGAGGAATGGATTTAAAATATGGAATTACAGATGCATTTACTTTGGATATGATTTTAATTCCAGATTTTGGGCAGACTAAATTTGATGAGCGAGTGCTTAACCTTTCTGCATTTGAAGTTCAATATGAAGAGCAGCGGCAATTTTTTACAGAAGGGACAGAATTGTTTAGTAAAGGAAATCTTTTTTATTCTCGTCGAGTAGGAAGTGCACCAACTGGAGCTGTTCAAATTAATGATAACGATTCACTTTCTTTTTATCCGCAAACGGTAGATTTAATTAATGCCATGAAAATTTCGGGTCGTACAGATGGAGGTTTAGGAATTGGTTTTTTTAACGCTGTTACCGAGCGTACGTACGCCGAAATAACAAACACAAATACAAACGAAACCCGAGAGGAATTAGTTGAGCCTTTAGCAAATTATAATGTGTTTGTTTTAGACCAGCGTTTTGGGGAGAATTCTTCTATTTCTTTAGTCAATACAAACACCACCCGCGAAGGCAATTTTAGAGATGCCAATGCAACAGGACTTTATTTGGATGTTACCAATAAAAAAAATACCATAAAATATTGGGTTAGTGGAGAAGGGAGTTGGGTAATGCAAGGAGATTCTACTAAGTTTGGAACAGAAGGAAGCACAGGAATTTCTAAAATAGCTGGGAACCATAGACTTTCTGGAGAGGTTAACTTTAGGACAAAAGATTATGACATCAACGATCTTGGGTATTCTAGTACCACCAATTACATTCGCTATTACGGATATTATGGATATCGTTATTTAAAACCGAAAGGCAACTTAAATAACATGTATTTAAATTTTAATTTAAATCTAACAAGGCGTTTGGATCCAAGGTTGTATTCTGAATTTAACTTTAATTTTAATTCCAGTTTTACAACTAAAAAATTTATAAGTTTTGGAGGAGGTTTTGAAATGACTCCCTTTGGTGTTAACGATATTTACGAACCTAGAGAAGAAGGCAGGTACGTTAAGGTACCTAGTTATTATGATGGTTGGGCTTGGTTTGAAACAGATTATAGGAAGAAGTTTGCAATTGGAATTACCTATGATTGGTATGTATATAGTGAAGGTTGGAGAGATGAAAAACGAATTGATTTTTACCCGCGTTATCGCTTTTCAGATAAATGGAAATTGTTTTTAACTACCAATATTATTTTAAATAATGAAGACAGAGGCTATGTAAATAATTTGGATGGGGATATAATTTTTGGTCAAAGAGATCGAAATACAATTGAAAATGCTATTGAATCTCAATACATTTTTAATAATGTAATGGCGCTAAATTTATCTTTTAGACATTATTATTCGGATGTGAGTTATGATAAATTCTTTAGTTTGGAAGAAGATGGTAATTTAATTTTGAATCCTGATTATCTAGAAAATCATAACACTACATACAATAATTGGAATATAGATTTACGTTTCTCTTGGTGGTTTGCACCTGGGAGTCAGTTAACTTTATTGTATCGAAATGCTATAGAAAGTTATCAAGAAGAAGCGGTAAGAGACTTAAATAGAAATTTTGATAATCTTTTTAACGAGCCACAATTGCATAGTTTGTCGCTTCGAATTAGTTATTTTTTGGATTACAATCGTGCTAAAAGTTGGTTTGGAAAGAAACATTTAAAAGAAGAACACGCCTCTATCTATAACAATAGAAAATATGGAAGGCGGTTATAACGGTTTTATATTAAAAGTAGTGCTTGATAAATATGATAGTTAATTCAGTTTTTTTCGTTACTTTGGTAAGTCTTGAAAAATAATTTCTAGTATAAATGACTGAAAATAAAGAGCATCTAAAATTAACTCATGATGGTTTAAAAGGAAAACTTTTAAATTTCACTGGAAAATCGGGAGAGTATTGGGTAAGTATTATTCCTTCTTTAAACGTTTCTGGTTATGGGGATACAGAAAAAGAAGCTATCAAAGACTTAGAATACAATCTTAAGGTTCTTTGTGATGACTTATTTAAATTGTCTCAAGGTCAAAGAGATGCTGAATTAAAAAATCTGGGTTGGTCACGAAATAAATTTTTTAAACAACAATACTCTTCGGCTTATGTTGATGATAAAGGAGTATTACAGAATTTTGATTCTCCAAAACAAGTTAAAAAAACTATTTTGGAACCAGCAAATGTTTAAGGTTTGGGAAATAATAGACCAGTTAAACTTAAAGATTGGATAGAATTTTAAAAGCTCACAATTGCTCCAAAAAACGCCATAAAGGAACTTCACATGAGCATTGGAAATGCCCAAATTGTTTTCGAACAATAACATTTAGAAGTCAGTATAAGGAAATTCCAGCAATGCATCTAAAAACAAACTTAACTACATTGGGTTTTGATTTGGATTATTTATACAAGTGGATCGACGAAAATTAGTCTGCATTACAGTCAATAAAATAAAAACTCCCTAAACAGTTTAAAACTATTTAGGGAGTTTTATTATAATAAATTGGAGAAATTAATTCTCTTTTGGAGTAGTTGTATTAGGAGTAAGTTTAGCTTTTTCAGCATTACCAGCTTCTTTCTGGTTTAATAAGAGTTGTCTTATTTGCTTTGCCAATTTAAAATTTGGAGCCATTACAATAGCTTCATCTACAAGTTTTATAGAAGCGTCAATATTTTCTTTATCTTCATTATATTTTAAAAGTCCTTCTTGATATTTAAAAGCAGCTTTTAGAGGCACTTGGTAAGGAGGATTAGACTCATAGAAAGGAAGCATATCTTCATCCGTAGAATGCTCAAGACCATACTTAATATAGGTGGCAGCCTCTACAGTTTTTCCGATTTGTAAATTAAGATCAACCAAATCATAAGCAATATAGATATCTGGTTTTCTGCTGAACATAATATCAAACTGTTGAACTGCTAATTGCGGTTGATTTAAAGCTTTTAAAGACCTAGCTTTTACTTCTACCGCAAGGTTAGATGCTTTAGTGTCTTTCTCGGCACCTAACAGATTAATAGCTTGAGCATGTTGCCCAGAATTACTGTAAAAATATGCCAATGTATCTTTTCTTGCCTCATTTGGACTCAATACATTTAAATGCGTCAAAGCATTAATTACGCCTCTAACATCGCCTTGTTCTTTCATTTGCTTGTAAAATGCTTCATAATGCTGAGAAAGAGTACTGTTATTTTGAGAAAATCCAGCAAAAGATGCTAAAAAAACCAAAAGTATTATAGAATGTTTCATAGTAGAAAATTGTAGTTTAAAAATAACATGAAGCGGTTTACGTCTGCTACTTCAGTTTAACCTGCCAAATCTATTAAAATTATTCAATAAAAATATTAAATCTATGCAAAAGCATAAAAAAAAGGAGCATTGTTCTTATGGACAAACAATACTCCTTTTTAATAAACTAATCTAAACTAACTTAAAAACCTAACCTAAAATTTTTATGTGTTTTTTATAAATGAAAACTAATTCAATTTCTTTTACACTGTAAAATTACAAAGAAGTAAGCGTTCAAAATTCAGCTTTTAAGCTGTTTAACCTATATTTAACTAGAAAATACTCCATGTGTTAAGGTTTTTAAGAGCTATTAATATTCTAGGTTTGGATAGATAAAATTATATGATAAATAAGTGTTAATTAATGTAGAGGTAATGGTTTTTCCTTTGGTTTGTTTAGTGTTTTCAAACTGAGGAATCTTGATGCCTAATTTATTTGCCTGCTCAGTATAATATTCTTCTTTTGAAGGGTGTATAGGAGCGGAAGCGTTTAGAGTAATTCCCCAAACTTCTTTTTCAATAACTTTATTGATAATACCAATACAATCTTCTAAATGGATTAAATTAACTGGTGCATTTGGATTGGCAATGTTTTTTTTTCCTGAAAGGGTATTTACTGGATGCCTGTCTCCTCCATACAATCCAGAAAAACGAATTACAGTTGTTTTGAAATTTGGATTCTTTTGAAGAAGCTCTTCGGAAGCTAAAATTTGTTTTCCGCTTTCAGTTTGAGGTTTTGCAGGGGTATTTTCATCTACAATAGAATTATCATTAGCATAAACTGATGAGCTACTCACAAAAAGTACCTTTTTGACATTTGATTGTTCTATTTTTTCTGAAAGCGTTTTAATTTTTGAAATGTAATTAGCTTCAGAATTTTTGCGAATTCGAGGCGGGATATTAATAATTAATACATCTGTATCTTGAAGAAAATAACTAATATTTCCTTCTATATGATGCTTGTGTACAGCTAATAGAAATGGATTTATTTTTTGGTGGGCAATGTTTAAAATTTTATCCACAGAAGTAGTGGCTCCATTTACAGCATAGCCTTTTTCTACAAAAGATTTTGCAAGTGGAAATCCTAACCAACCACAACCAAGTACAGCAATTTTTTTCGGCATTATAGTTCTAATGTTTTTTTAATCAATATAGCATCATTTAAAACAAAAGGCATGGGGATTGCATTTTCAGGTCTGACAGGAACACTGAATAATGCATGTTCTAACAAATTATTTGAAGCTTCAAAAAAAGTTAGAACAGGTTTTTCAGTAGCATAAAATACTAAATTTATTTCAGAATAATCATTATTACTAATGTAATGTGTTAAAAGTCGGCTTCCTCGTTTTTTTAAAAAATCTTCAGAAAAAGAAATGCCATTTACATTACAGCTCAATATGTTGACATTGTTTGTAGTAATTTCTAAACGATTTACTTCTCTACGAGGTGTAACACATATTCTAACGTGTCTTTTATTGTTAATAACAGTATCTTTTTCAATGTTAATAGTAGGGGCAAGAATTTCCTTTATGGGAGCTTTGGAGGTATGTGTAAACACAGTTCCGTATTTACTGCTAAATTTTATTTTATCTTCAGAAAAAGTATTATTCTCATTAAAATATGCTGAAGTCCAAGGATCTAAAACTTTATTGTAAGTTGCCCATTGTGAGGTATTTGTATCACTATCTAAAACGTATAATAAACTAGTTGGATGTGGCATTTCTTTGGTGAAATTGGATTGGAAATGTGCAGAAGCAAATAAAAGTATAGCCAGAACAAACCCTAAATAGGCGTATGCTTTTTTGTTTTTATAAAAACCGAATACAGGAAGTAAGAGTCCAAATAAAAGCACACTTAAAACGCAGGATGCAATTAATATTTTTAGTCCTAATCCAACAGGAAACATTTGTATTAATGGCGCAAAAATCCATAAAGCGGGAATACATAATATAATTAAGAAAAGTAGCGACGGACTCTTCTTTTTTTGATTTATAAGGATAAATAAGGCTCCTAAAGCTGCAAATACAGGAATAATAAAAAAGCTAGCTCCTTTTAAATATATTGCAATCCCCGAGCAAATTACCAACCAAAAAAGGAGAGGTGTAATAAGAAGATTTGGAACAGAAATATCCTTAATTTTTGAATAGGCATAAAAGCAAATCCCAAAACTCAATGCAGTAAAACTAGCAATATATAAATGTCCATTATATGTAAATCCATGCAGAATATCTTGGTATTGTGGATATAACTCTTTTAATGCTGTCCAACTAAAATAGCCAATAAGTCCATTAATTAGCAAAGAGACAAGGAATGTTAAAAAGCCCTTAAGAATGCCTTTGCCAGAGAGTTTTCTGTTTTTAACACCTATATAAACAAGCACAATCCATATTGTAAAGGCTATTAGTAGCATTGGAAAAATCCAACTAAACGGATAGTAAACAAAATTAAATACTGGGATATCGAAATAGATGTAGTCAAGATTGGATTTTATAGAGTTTAGGTCATAATCTCCATAAAAATTTAGTAACGGAATTAGATATGAAATTTGATGTTGTAAAGTGTTTTTGTCAACGTTCTCAAAACTATCATTGGCGGTATGGTAGTCAAAATGGTCGTCTATAAAGGCAAAATTAAACCCATTAATATTAGAATCTTCTCTAAAAACAGTCAAATCGGTGTCGTTTGGAAGCATTTTATAAATGCTATAAGTTAAAGAGTTGGCAACAGGAAATTGTGGATTCGCTTCATTAAAAGATTCAATCATATTTTTATTTCCACCATTGGTTTCCATCAACATATAGCTAGGGCCGCCACTACCTCTGGCTTCAAAATTGAGGATGAGTCCAATATTGTTTTTTAGCGGACTCTCATTTACAAATAACTGAGCTCCATTTAAGCCTAATTCTTCAGCATCGGTAAATAAAACTATAATATCATTTTTTGGTTTTTTCCCAGCTTCTAAATAGGAGCGGATGCCTTCTAAGATTACTGCCACGCCAACGGCATCATCGCTTGCACCCAGAGAAGAATGAGGGTTGCTATCGTAATGAGACATTAAAACCAAGGCTTTCCCTTCTTCGGATCCGTCTATTTTAGCTACAATATTTTGCGCATAGCTCAGATTTCCCCAGTCGCCACTTGTGTATCCCTTTTGAACTTCTGTTGTTAAACCTATTTTTTGTAGTTCAGAAATAATGTATTCTTTTACTTCGGCATGCGATTTAGAACCAACGAAATGTGGTTTTTCGGCAATTTTTTTAATGTGATTTAGCGTGTTTTCCGTAGAAAAAGTTTGAGGAGAAAATTCCTTCTGTGGCATTAAATCATAAAAACGCCAAGCGGTAAGCGCCATGATAATAATAAACGATAATAGGAGCGATAGTTTTTTCAAATCTTTAGGTTCGTTAGCTTTATAAATATAGGGATAAGAATTTTATTTTTCATAATGATGAATTCAAGTTTGTTATTTTATGATTATCACGATAATTAACAATAAGATTACGAATAATTTATTTTATTCAAAGAATATTGATTATATTTATATTTCACACCAATCAAAAAAATCTGCAAGAATATGGGAATTAAAAGTTTTCAAGGAGCAAGGGAAGAACAAAAAAAGAAGTATAATGCTCCAATTTTAGTGGAAGATTATATGACTAAAAATTTAGTGCTTTTTAAACCAGATCAATCTATTTTGGAAGTAATGGAACTTTTTTTAAAACATCGGATTTCTGGAGGGCCTGTCTGTGATGAAAATGGACATTTAGTTGGGATAATATCTGAAGCAGATTGTATGAAGCAAATTTCTGAAAGTCGCTATTTTAACATGCCAATTCTCGATAAAAATGTGGAAAATTTTATGACTAGAGATGTGGAAACAATTCCACATGACATGAATATTTTTGACGCAGCTTCTCGTTTTTACAAAGGTCATCGCCGTAGATTGCCTGTTATGGATCACGGAAAATTGGTTGGGCAAATAAGTCGTAAGGATATTGTGGTGGCTGCTTTAAAATTAAACAGTCATAATTATTAGTGCTTTATTGTTCTCTGCGGACTAACATATAATAATCGTTTTCCAACGGTAAATAACCTAAATCATACAAAAAGTAATAGGTAGTGCCCTTTTTGGTAGTATAGGTGCTTGTAAAATGTTCAAAATCAAATCCTCTGTCTAATAATTTGGTTTTTGTGGTTTTTGTTTTGTTTTCTGGATTTAAAGCTTCTAATATTCTGTAATTCTTTCGAAGTCGGTTATTTATATTCCTAATAAGATTTTTACTGTCTTTATTTAAATTATTATTAAATGCATTTCTACAATAATCATTGCAAAACTTTTTATCGGCTCTGCCTATAAGTTTTTCATTACATTCAAGACAGGTTTTTTCCATTTTAATTTCACCTTTAGTTGTTAAGTAGGTGTATTGATTTGAAAGTGCTTTTAATTACAAATTCATTTATTTCAGTTTATAATCCTTTCTTACTTTGTTACATTCATTGTTTTATGTGCTGATATACCTTCATTGTAACCTTTTTTAAATTCATCCCAATCAACAATTAATATTAAAATAAACATGGCAAATGCGCCTAATAAAAATATTTTAATAACTTTTCCAGTAATTTTTACATTCATAATTTATAGGTTTAAATTTCTCTTATGAGAGATTATTATCTATAAATATACTATTTTTTCTTTATTTCGTATAAATCAGTTCTTCTATCTTTTAGAATTCTAACACTTCCATGTTCGTGTAATTCTTTTAATAAATCAATGTTTACATCAACAAGCAATGTCATTTCTGTATTTGGTGTAGCTTCTGCTTTAATTCCGTTGTTAGGAAAAGCAAAATCTGAAGGAGTTAAAACAGCTGCTTGCGCGTATTGAATATCCATATTATTTACTCTAGGGAGATTTCCAACACAACCCGCTATAGCTACATAACATTCGTTCTCAATAGCTCTAGCTTGCGCACAACTTTTTACACGGGTGTATCCGTTTTGAGTATCGGTTAAAAATGGAACAAATAAAATTTGCATGCCTTCATCTGCCATAAGTCTGCTTAACTCTGGGAACTCCACATCGTAGCAAATAATAATCCCGATTTTACCGCAATCGGTATCGAAGGTTTTAATTACATCTCCACCTTTCATTCCCCAATGAGCAACTTCATTTGGAGTGATATGTATTTTTGTATACATTTCTGAAGAACCATCACGCTTGCATAAAAAACCACAATTATACAGGTTTCCATCTATTATATTTGGCATACTTCCTGTAATAATATTGATATTATAGGAAATGGCAAACTCTTGAAATTTCTGATAAATTGGTTCCGTGTATTTTGCTAATTCTCTAATGGCATCCGCTTCATTTAAATGATTATAATCTGCCATTAAGGGAGCTGTAAATAATTCGGGGAACAAAGCAAAATCGCTTCCATATCCAGAAACAGCATCAATAAAAAATTCAGCTTGCTCGAATAAGGCATCCAAATTTTTTAGGGGTCGCATTTGCCATTGAATAAGCCCTAATCTCACAATAGATTTTTCAGAATTAATTAGCTTCGGACTTTTGTCGTAATAAATATTATTCCATTCCATCAAGACAGCATAGTCTAAGGAATGTGTGTCGCCCTCTAAATAATTTTTCATGATTTTCTTTACATGAAAATCGTTGCTTAATTGAAAGGCAAGCACTGGATCAAAAAGCTCTTTCATCCGCACTTTCTCAATATATTGCTTCGGACTAATTTCTTCTGCATATTTGCTGTAGTTTGGAATCCTTCCTGCAAACATGATCGCTTTAATATTGAGTTGCTCTGCTAGTTCCTTACGTTTATCATATAAACGACGCCCTAAGCGTAAACCTCTATATTTTGGGTGAATAAAAACATCAATTCCATACATAATATCTCCCGATGGATTGTGCGTTGAAAAAGTATAATTACCTGTTATTTCTTCATACGTATGATTGTCGTCAATATCTTTATCATCAATAATCAAGGATAAGGCACAACCAACTACTTTTTCATCTGCCAATACTACTAATTGTCCTTGTGGAAAGATTGAAAGTAATTTTTTTATTTCATGTTCTTTCCAAGGAGCATCTTCAATTCCGCTATAGGCTTCTATCATGGAAGCACGCAATTCAAGGTAGTCTTCTATTTGAAGGTTTCTTAGTTCTATTTTACTTATAGTTTCCATATATGCTTCTTTTATAAAAGTTTACAAATGATTACAAACGGTTACAACCGAAATTAAACGAAAGTAACTAAGTAAGAACCGAGTAAACTTATGACCTTAATCAATCTTTGCAATGTTGATTTGAGTCAATCGAATTTACAATTAAAAATAATATTAATCTTTTAAATTTTTCAATTATGAATACTTTAAGAAACAGTGTACAGTTAATAGGAAACTTAGGTAACGACCCTGAAATTATTAAATTAGAGAGCGGTAAAATTTTAGCAAAATTCTCCATAGCTACCAACGAAAGTTATAAAGATCACAGTGGTAATTTAGTTAAAGATACGCAATGGCACAATGTGATTGCTTGGGGAAAAACTGCTGAAATTGTTGAGAAGTACTTAACCAAAGGAAAAGAAGTAGCTATACAAGGGAAATTAAGTACCAGAAGCTATTTAGATAAAGAGGGGATAAAACGGTATACTACAGAAATAAATTGCAATGAACTTTTGTTGTTAGGGAAGGCTAATTAGGATTAAATTTTGATGAAATTAAAATTCATTTAATCGAATTCTAAAAAATAAAAAGGTGTCTTAAAAATTTTATAGTTGTCAATTTAAACTCAGACTGACTAATAAAATTTTTAAGACACCTTTTTTATACTATTAAGTAAGAGGAGTAAAGATAAACTTATGCTGCTTTTTCTTTCATTAAGTCAAAACAAGGACATTTTTTACAACGCTTGGATTCGCTTTTCTGATATTTTTCACAACATTTAGATTTTAAGCCTTTTACTTTAAGCTCCTTAATCTTCTTGTTTTTCTTCTTTTCTTTATCTTTCTTCTTTTTGCCCAACGGAAAAATGATTTAATTACCGTTGACAAATATATTTATTTAAACTTAATCTAAATAAACTTTAACACTTTTTCAGTTGAAAAAATTATTCTAGAGGTGTTGAAGCAGAGCTAGTAACAGTTAATTGTTGGATATCTCTATCAAAAAGGTAAAGACCTCCTTTATCATCTCCAATAAGGTTAATTTTATCTAAGATTGTTCTTGCCATTGCTTCTTCTTCAATTTGTTCGGCAACATACCATTGTAAAAAGTTATGGGTAGCATAATCTTTTTCTTCCAAAGTTATATGTACAAGGTTATTAATGCTTTCTGATACGAATACTTCGTGTTCAAAAAGTTTCTCGAACATTCCTTTAAAGCTTTCAAAAGTAACATTTGGCTCTTTTAAAGCAGAAATTTTTGCATGTCCGCCACGTTCATTTATAAACTTAACTAATTTAAGCATATGTTCGCGTTCTTCATCAGATTGGTCATACATAAATTGAGCAACTCCTTCAAGTCCTTTTACTTCTGCCCAACAAGCCATAGCAAGGTATATTTGAGAAGATTCAGCCTCTACTCTTATCTGTTTATTTAATGCGTCTTCTATATTCTTCTTTAACATGGTTTCTTTGTTTTTGATAAAAATAACGAAATAAAAAATTAGATTTAAGAAAACCGAAGGTCTTCTTGACAATTTAAAAATAGTCTATCTAAAAGTAAGAGGGGGGTAATAGGAAGTGTTTAAAATTGCATAACCACCCCAAATTGACCAGCACCGATGCGTAGATCCCAACTAACTTTTTTTCTTTTATCGTTATATTTTTGTTCGTATTTACTATCTAAAAATCTATCAATAGCTTCTACGGTTGCAATACTTATTGCTACTCCAACAACAACATCTGTAAGCCAATGGGCGTCTGCCCATAACCTTGACACGCCAGGAACTAATCCTAAAGTATAGATACCGCCTTTTATCCAAGGGTTTTTAAATTGTTTTGCTATGGCATAGGCGTTGGTGAAAGCTAAAATAGTATGTCCAGAAGGAAATGAATGATAATCTTTATTACTTGTAAACGGATAGAATGAGTTCTTATTATCGCCACTTCTAGGTCTTGCTCTCCCAAAAGCATATTTACTCATTTGCTGTAACAATCCAGCCGCCGATGCCGAGGAAATTAAAAGCACTCCTGTTCTTCTAAGTTTTTCGTTTTTTAATCCAAGTCCTGTTAAATATACCGCAGCCGTAAGCATATAGTTGTTTTGCGGACTTCCGTAATACCAGCCATAATCTTTTATAAATTCAGGAACGTCATCACTTTGCTCAACAAAATAGTCGTTGGTTTGTTCGTCAAAAACATATAGAAATGAGGTGGTGGCTGCAACTCCTCCAAATTGTATCCATTGTTTTTTCTGCCAATGAAAAGGGCGACTGTAGGAATATAAAATTCCTTTAAACATGTTTCCTGTATCGTATTTTAACATTTGCCACCGAGTAGCATCTTTATCCAGAAAATTTACATTTTGCGATTGAACTGAATAAGAATTCAGTATAAAAAAAAGTAATACAGCATAGCAAAACCCTGAAACTACTTTTTTAAAATAACGATTGACAAACATTTTACAAAATTTTCATTAATTTATAACTAATAATACTGCTACTCGATAATCGAGGTTTAAATCCCTCATTGAGAGCTTTATTTCCCAGAGCACCTCCTGCTTTGCATCGAGGTAATTACTTGAAATAACACTTTGTCGGTTTTTTTAGTATTTCTTACTATTGTTTTATAAACTACTTCCAATGGAAGTTATTATTCTAATTTATTAAGATACAGATTATTTACTTAAAAATTCATTGCAAGCTGAATTCGCTTACGAGGGATATCAATTTCTATCACTTTTACTTTTACATGCTGTTGAAGACTTACCACTTCATTTACATCAGTAATATAACCATCGGTTAATTTTGAGATATGTACTAAGCCACTTTCTTTAATTCCGATATCTACAAAACACCCAAAATTGGTAATATTATTTACAATTCCAGGGAGTATTTGCCCTTCTCGTAAATCGTTTATGGTTTTAATTGTAGGGTCGAATTCAAATATTTTCGCCTTTTCTCTAGGGTCTATACCTGGTTTTTCTAATTCTTTTACAATATCCGTAAGTGTTGGTAAACCAATATTTTCGGTACAATATTTTTTAAGCTGAATAGTTTTTATAAGTTCTTTATTTCCAACTAACTCTTGAATATTAACTTTTAAATCGGCAGCCATTTTTTTTACTACGGAATAACTTTCAGGATGTACGGCAGAATCATCTAACGGATTTTTAGCATTCTTGATTCTTAGAAACCCTGCACTTTGCTCAAAGGCTTTATTCCCTAGTCTAGTTACATTTTTAATCTCTTCTCTTGAAGTGAAAGCCCCGTTTTCATCTCTATAAATCACTATGTTTTCGGCTAGTTTTTCTCCAATACCAGAAACATAACTTAATAGCGAAGGACTTGCAGTATTAATATTTACGCCTACTTTATTTACGCAACTTTCTACAACGCGGTCCAACGCTTCTTTTAGTTTAGTTTGGTCTACATCGTGTTGATATTGCCCAACTCCAATAGACTTTGCTTCAATTTTTACTAATTCTGCGAGAGGGTCAGAAAGTCTTCTTCCTATAGAAACTGCACCTCTTACTGTTACATCGTAATTTGGGAATTCTTCTCGGGCTATTTTAGAAGCCGAATATATAGAAGCTCCAGCTTCACTAACAACAAAAACCTGAACATCAGTTTCAAATCGGATGCGCTTAATTAATGTTTCTGTTTCTCGAGATGCCGTTCCGTTTCCAATGGCAATGGCTTCAATTTTATATGCATTTACAAGCGTGCTTATTTTTTTTATTGCTTGTGTGGCTTCTTTTCTCGGCTCGTGAGGATATATTGTTTCGTTATGTACTAAACCGCCTTGCTTGTCTAAACACACTATTTTGCAGCCGGTTCTAAAGCCAGGATCAATAGCTAAAATAGTTTTTTCTCCTAATGGCGGACTCAAAAGCAACTGATTCAAGTTTTTTGCGAAAACAGCTATTGCAGTAGTATCTGCTTTTTCTTTTGCATTGGATAGCGCTTCGTTAGCTAATGCAGGGGCTAATAATCTTTTAAACGCATCTTTAATAGCAAGTTCTATTTGAGTAGCACAGTGGTTATCAGATTTAATAATTCTATTTTCAATATAATCCAACGCTCTGTCTTGGTCTATGGAAATTTTAAGTTTTATAAAACCTTCATTTTCTGCTCTTAAAATAGCTAAAAGTCTATGAGATGGGCAGCGTTTTAGAGGTTCATTCCAATCAAAGTAATCTCTATATTTTTGAGCATTTTCTTCTTCAGCCTTTGCTTTAATAACTTTTGTAGTAATTTCTGAATAACGGTCATATTGATTACGAAGGGAGTTTCTAATATCGATGCGTTCGTTAATCCATTCAGCAATAATATGTCTGGCGCCTTCCAGTGCATTTTCTTCCGAAGAAATATTTTTATTTAAGTATTTGGAAGCTAGAAAATCGAGGTCGTTAGCGTTTTGTGCCATGATTATTTTAGCAAGAGGCTCCAAACCATTTTCTCTAGCAGTGTCTGCCTTTGTTTTTCTCGATTTTTTATAAGGAAGGTATAAATCTTCTAACGCAATTAGCGTATCTGTATTCTCTATTTTTTGTTTTAATTCATCAGAAAGTACTGCCTGCTCTTCCAACGATTTTAAAATACTCTCTTTTCGTTTTTGTAAGGCTTCAAAGTCTTTTTTAAGCGTAACAATATCTCCAACTTGTACTTCATCTAAATTTCCAGTTGCTTCTTTTCTATAGCGTGATATAAAAGGAATTGTACAGTCTTGATTAATAAGATGTATAGTACTTTCTATACTTTTGTTGGAGATAGAAGTTTTACTGGCTATATAATGAATGAGTGATTGCATAGTGGTTAATTTCTTGGAGAATTTAGTGCCTCAAAGTAGGCGCTGAGGTTCTCTATTTTAAAACCCCAAAGGCTTTTTAAACTTTTGGGGTTTTAAATCCCTTATTGAGGGTTTTATTCCCCAAAGCCTTTTCTGAGTTTACCGAAGGACTCTACGTCGAAATGGATTAAATATATTAGATTATTTTTTTAATTGATGGTTTTCCCGTTTGGAATATTGGCTTCATCTGGATTTAAAAAGACTAATTTCCCATCTTTGTTTTCGGTCATTAAAATCATGCCTTCACTTTCTACACCTCTTAATTTTCGAGGAGCTAAATTTACCAAAACACTAACTTGTTTTCCTACAATTTCTTCAGGAGTAAAGCTTTTTGCAATGCCCGAAACAATGGTTCTAACATCTAATCCAGTATCAACTTTAAGTACCAAAAGTTTGTCTGCTTTTGGCATTTTTTCAGCTTCTAAAATAGTACCCACACGAATATCTAATTTCGAAAAATCGTCAAAAGTGATGGTGTCTTTTTGAGGCTCTACCGTTGCATTTTCTTCTGCAATGCTTGCCTGATTTGCTTTTTTAGTAGCTTCTAATCTGTCTAATTGTTTTTGAATTTCTTCGTCTTCTACTTTTGTAAATAGTAAAGAAGCTTTTTCAACAGTATGTTCGGCAGGAAGAAGCACGTCTTTTTCAGCAATATCATTCCATGCTGGTATGTTGTTCAAGGTATCAAAAGCAAGCATCTTTTTAAGATTATTGGATGTAAAAGGTAAAAAAGGTTCGCTTAAAACAGCCAATCCAGCAGCTATTTGTAATGCTACATACATAACAGTTTTTACGCGCTCTTCGTCTTGTTTAATAACCTTCCATGGTTCTTCATCGGCAAGGTATTTGTTTCCAAGTCGCGCTACATTCATTAACTCTTGAGATGCTTCTCTGAATCGATATTTTTCAACAGAATTCGAAATAATTTCAGGATATTTTTTTAATTCCTGAAGTGTTTGTGTATCTATATCGGAAAAAGTATTTGGTGCTGGAATTTTTCCATCGTAATATTTATGTGTGAGGACAATAACTCGGTTAATAAAATTGCCAAAAATTGCCACAAGTTCATTATTATTTCTAGCCTGAAAATCTTTCCAAGTAAAGTCGTTGTCTTTGTTTTCTGGAGCATTTGCAGTTAACGTATAACGCAAAACATCTTGTTTTTCTGGAAAATCCTCTAGGTATTCATGGAGCCAAACTGCCCAATTTTTTGAGGTTGAAAGTTTTTGTCCTTCAAGGTTTAAAAACTCATTTGCAGGAACGTTTTCAGGTAAAATAAAATCTCCATGAGCCTGAAGCATAGCAGGAAAAATAATACAATGGAATACAATATTGTCTTTCCCAATAAAATGTATTAGTCGTGAGTCCTTCCAGTAAGGCTCCCAATCTTTTCCTTCGCGTTCTGCCCATTCTTTGGTGGAAGAGATATAGCCAATAGGCGCATCAAACCATACATAAAGCACTTTTCCTTCGGCACCTTCTACAGGAACAGGAATTCCCCAATCTAAGTCGCGCGTTACAGCACGGGCTTTTAAGCCTTCATCAATCCAGCTTTTTACTTGTCCGTATACATTAGATTTCCAATCTTTTTTATGACCTTTAATAATCCATTCTCTTAAAAAAGTATCGTATTGGTCTAAAGGTAAAAACCAGTGTTTTGTTTCTCTTAAAACAGGAATAGAACCCGAAATTGTAGACTTTGGATTGATAAGATCTGTAGCATTTAAAGAACTTCCGCAGCTTTCACATTGATCGCCATAGGCCCCGTCATGATTACATTTTGGACAAGTTCCAACTACAAATCTATCTGCTAAAAACTGCTGTGCTTCTTCATCATACAACTGTTCTGTAATTTCTTCAATAAACTTTCCGTCCTCATACATTTTCTTAAAAAAACCGGAGGCCGTTTTATGATGAATTTTAGCAGAAGTACGAGAGTAATTATCAAATGAAATTCCAAATTCTTCAAAAGACTTCTTGATAATTCCGTTGTATTTATCAATAATCTCTTGTGGAGTAACACCTTCTTTTTTTGCTTTCATTGGGATGGCAGCACCATGTTCATCGCTTCCGCAGATAAAAGCTACATCTTTTCCTTTCAGTCTTAAATATCTTGCATAAATATCTGCTGGCACATAAACACCTGCTAGATGGCCAATATGAATTGGACCATTGGTGTATGGCAATGCTGCTGTAATTGTAAATCTGTTTTTGTTTTGGGGGGTATCGTTGTATTTCTGTGACATTCTCAAAATTTATTGAAGTCACAAAAATAAGGATTTTCAAGAGAGTTTTATATTAAATAGTAATCAATTCATAAAGCTTGTTTTATCATTACTGTTTATTACTTATATACACTTTGGTTTTAGATGAAAAAAGGTAACAGAATTTATTGGACTCCATTTATATCAAGGTTTAAATGAGGTTTTTAAAATAAGACCCCTTGCTATTAATAAAATTGAATAAAAAGATGATTTTAGTAATTTTGTTAGGCTCTAGTTTAGAATTACGTTGATTATTTGTTAGCTCTAATACTAATCTAAAGGGCTTTAGCTGCGCTAACCATCAACGCTGTTTTTTTCTATAAACTACCTATTTTGTGACAGTTAAAATTTGTTCTTTTTTCTAATAGCGAAGCATTCTTGTATTTTTACTCGGACATTAATGATTTTAATATGATAAATACGCTTCTAATTAATGAGTTATAAACTTTATGAAAATATTTTTTTATTCTGGTTAAAAGCTTATATTGAAGAATATTTTCTATAAAATAGAATCATGGCAGTTCATAATGTATTTGGGCAAAAGGCAGAAGAAATGGCTGTGGCATTATTATTTAAAAAGGGGTATACTATTTTAGAACGTAATTATAGATATAATTTTGCTGAAGTAGATGTTATAGCTGAAATAAATAACCAAATTATCTGTGTAGAGGTGAAAGCTAGAAGTTCAATTTTTTATGGAGATCCACAGAGTTTTGTAATCCCAAAGAAAATTAAATTGTTGGTTAAAGTAATGAATCATTATATAATAGAGAATGGTATTGATAAAGAAGTTCGTTTTGATATTATAGCCGTCTTTAAAAACAAAGGAATTTACGATATCCAGCATTTTGAAGATGCTTTTTATTATTTTTAATCGTCTGAAAGCCCTTTAATACTGGGCTTTTTCAATACAAACAAATTGTTATAAATAAAACATTTCGTTTAATTTTTTGTTTTTAAGGAAAAGATGACTTAAATTTACGCCCTCATAAGTACCAAACCAAACCACAAAATGAAAACAATATCGTCAATTGTAGAAAATTACATTAAATCAAAGCCATTTTTGCAAAGTGCACTGGCACAAGGAATTATAAATTTAACTTCCCTTTCTAGAAATATTAAGCCAGAAATTGAAGAGCAACTAGGTAAAGATGTTCGTAATGGAGCTATTGTAATGGCTTTAAAAAGACTCTCGTCTGAATTAGAGTTTAGAGCTACACACCGAATTTTAAAAGTATTAAAAAACATAGGGGAAATTACAGTGCGTTCCTCGCTGATTGATTATACTTTTTTAGTCTCCGACACTATTCTGAACAAACAAGCACGTTTATTGCAAGAAATTAATGACAATAAAGATGTGTTTTATACGTCTTCACGCGGAGTTAATGAAACCAATATTGTAGTAAGCGATTCTATGAACGAAGTGGTTGAAAACATTTTTAAAGATGAAAGGCTTACTCAAAAAATAGATAAGTTATCTTCTATTAGTGTGAAGCTTCCAGAAGAGAATGTTATTATTCCAGGGATTTATTACTTTATTTTTCAAAGATTGGCTTGGGAAGGAATTATACTTCACGAAGTAATTTCTACCACCAATGAATTCACCATTATTGTTGGCGAAGACCAAATTGATGTTGCATTTAAAGTAATTAAAGATTTGAAAGCTTTATAGAAGTTTTCAAATCTTTAACCACCTTAGAGAGTTTAATACTTTAGAAAGGTATAGTTTATTAATGATTTTGCAACAAAAAGATCAAGCTATTATTTTGTTGTTGGTAACCCCTGAAGTGCAGCTTCTAGTTCTTCTAATGAGTCTGGTTTTGCAATTATATTTTTATCGGTATCTAAAACATAATAGGTAGGAGTTTCTGTAACATTATACGCATTGGAAGTTGCATTATTCCATTTTCCAGCTCCATAGACGTGTATAAAATCTGGATATAATTTAATGGTATCTTTCCAAGGGTTTTCATTTTCTTCTAAACCAAAGGCCACTATTTGTAAGTTTTTATTTTCTAAATTAGAAAGAAATTTTTTTACTTCAGGCAGCTCTTTTAAGCAGTGAGAACACGTGCTACTCCAAAAAATAACGAGGTAATTATTTGCATCTTTTAGGTCGTATAAACTCTTAGAATTGCCAATATTAAAATTAGGAGCTTTTGCTCCAACTCCTGTATTTTTATATATTTTAATTTCTGAAAGCAATTTTTTATCTCCAGCAACTGTGGCTAATTTCTCTAGATAATTATCGGAGATATAATTGGCAACCTTCATATTTTCATTGTCCGAAAAGTCATACCACAAAGCTTCTAGAATAGACTTTTGAACCACTGGATTATCTCCAATTTCTTTAATAACATCTTCAATATTGTTAATATATTGTTGAGGTTGTTCTTTGTCTGCAAATCGGAATACATATATTTTAGAAGCATTTACTAAATAGTTGGAATGTTGTAAGGCATTGTCATTAAAATCGATATGTTTAAAGAAATTAGCTTTCTCTAGGGCTAAATATTCTTCTAAAGAAATTTGTTTTTGTGGAATAGGAAGTCTTCCAGTTTTTATAAAATGATTAGCAAGCATGCCTTCACTCTTTGTTTCATATTCATTTTGAATTCCATCAATAGCTTTAAAAACATTGGAGAAAGTTTCCTTAGAAACGGAGGGCTCAAAAGTAGCGCCTAATAGATGTTTAGCTTCATCTGCATTTGCATTATAATTTTGAAGTAACACATTTTCTTCAGAAGTTAAAAAAGTAACCCCTTCTGTGGCTGTGTATTCAAAAGTAATATCTTCATTTCCATTATAAATAAAGTCAAAATAATATTCGTCTTGAGGAGCACCAAATACCAAACGATACATGCCTGTTTCTAAATTGCTTTCTAAAGGAATACTTGTAGTTCCGTCCGATTTTATGGAAGCATAAGAAATATAGCTTGGGTAATTTGGCGTTACTTGATACAAGAATACCTTTGAAAATTGTTCTTTAGGAGTAAAAGTTCCCGAAATATGGTGTTGTGCTAATGTAATAAACGGAATTAACATTAGTAAGAATAAAATCTTTTTCATCAGTTTAATCTTTTATAGATGTATAATCGAAACTATAAATTAGGCTACGTAAATACGGTCTAAAAACGGTTTTAGGGTATTTAGCGCTTTGTTTATAGATTTTATATTTTCAAAAGTAATAAGTAGGCGCAACCCATTTCTAGTTTGTTTTTCTTTAATTTTTCCAACGTTTGGATGTGTTTGAATGTATTGAAGTACATTTCTAAAACGATTACTTTGATAAAAACTACTTTGTTGGTCGGCAATAAAATAACCTACCATTTTTCCTTGCTTCAAGATAATTCTCTCCAAGCCTAGCTCGGTAGCAATCCATTTAATCCTAACACTGTTTAGTAAGTCGGTTGCCTCTTCTGGGAGCTCTCCAAAGCGGTCAATAAGTCTAGTTTCATATAAAGTTAACGCTTCTTCTGTTTTAATCGTGCTTAATTCGTTGTATAAATTTAAACGTTCTGTAATAGCATTGATATAATCGTCTGGAAACAATAACTGGAAATCGGTGTCTATTTGCGTGTCTTTTACATATACTTTATCCTCGTTTTTAGGAGTTTCGTATAAATCGGCAAATTCATTTTCTTTAAGTTCTTCAATAGCTTCTTGTAATATTTTCTGATAGGTATCAAAGCCAATTTCATTCATAAATCCACTTTGTTCGCCTCCTAAAATATCTCCAGCGCCCCTAATTTCTAAATCTTTCATTGCAATATTAAAGCCACTTCCTAGCTCTGTAAATTGCTCTAATGCCTGAATCCGTTTTCTTGCATCGTCTGTCATTGCAGAATAGGGAGGTGTAATAAAATAGCAAAAAGCCTTTTTATTACTTCTTCCTACACGCCCACGCATTTGGTGTAAATCTGAAAGGCCAAAATTATTGGCGTTGTTTATAAAAATAGTATTTGCATTAGGCACATCCAAACCACTTTCAATAATGGAAGTGGCAACTAAAACATCAAAATCCCCATTCATAAAACTCAACATTAATTGCTCTAGTTTTTTTCCATCCATTTGCCCGTGACCAATACCAATTTTAGCATCTGGAACCAAACGTTGAACCATTCCTGCAACTTCCTTAATATTTTCAATTCTATTATGAATAAAAAATATCTGACCACCACGTTGGATTTCATAAGAAACAGCATCTCTAATAATTTCTTCGTTTAATTGAATTACATTACTCTCAATAGGATACCTGTTTGGAGGTGGCGTAGTAATTACAGAAAGGTCTCTAGCTGCCATCAAACTAAATTGAAGTGTTCTAGGAATAGGAGTAGCTGTTAAGGTAAGTACATCCACATTTTCTTTGATGGTTTTTAATTTATCTTTTACAGCAACCCCAAATTTTTGTTCTTCATCTACAATAAGAAGTCCAAGGTCTTTAAACTTCACATTTTTATTTACCAATTGGTGGGTTCCAATAATAATATCTACTTTTCCTTCTTCCAACCTCTCAAGGGTGTCTCTTTTTTCTTTTGCAGTTCTAAATCTATTTAAGTAATCTATAGTTACAGGCATATCGGAAAGACGTTCACTAAAGGTTTTATGGTGTTGGAAAGCCAATATTGTTGTAGGAACTAAAATGGCTACTTGCTTGCCGTTGTCTACTGCTTTAAAAGCAGCCCTAATGGCAACTTCTGTTTTTCCAAATCCTACATCTCCACAAACAAGCCTATCCATGGGCTGTTCACTTTCCATATCTCTTTTTACATCTTCAGTGGCAGTACTTTGGTCTGGGGTGTCTTCATATAAAAAAGAAGCTTCCAACTCGTTTTGTAGGTAACTATCTGGACCGTATTGAAAACCTTTTTCAGTTTTTCTTTTTGCGTAGAGTTTAATAAGGTTAAAGGCAATTTCTTTAACCTTACTTTTAGTCTTTTTCTTTAGATTTTTCCATGCAGCAGACCCTAACTTATATATTTTAGGAGGTTTTCCATCTTTTCCATTAAACTTGGTTATTTTGTGGAGTGAGTGGATGCTTACATATAAAATATCACGCTCGCCATAAATTAGTTTTATAGCCTCTTGTAGTTTTCCTTCTACTTGAATTTTTTGTAAGCCTCCAAAAGTTCCAATACCATGGTCAATATGGGTTACATAATCGCCAATTTCAAGATTGGTAAGCTCTTTAAGTGTAATAGCTTGCTTTTTGGAATAGCCATTTTTTAGTTGAAATTTATGATACCGTTCAAAAATTTGATGATCGGTATAGCAAGCAATCTTAAATTCGTTATCAATAAAACCTTGATACATAGAAAACACCACGGTTTGATAATGAACTTCTGTTTCTACATCATCAAAAATATCATGGAAACGCTTTGCTTGCTGCTCGCTTACGCAATAGATGTAATTTTTGTATCCTTTCTCATGGTTGCTATTTAAATCTTCTATTAATAAATCAAATTGTTTATTAAAAGACGGTTGTGGCGTTGTGTTAAAAAGGATAGTTTCATAAGCTATATCATTAGCTTTTGGAGCACTTAAATGAATAGTAATAAAACCTTTAAGCTGATTTTTTAGTAGAGCACCATCACAAAATAACTCTTTTGGAGGCGCATGTTTTATTTCTTTTGAAAGTTTAGTAAAGGCTTCTTCTGCTTTAGAGAACAATCCGTCTATTCTAGAAAAAAGGAGCTCGCTATTTCTACTGAAAACAACTGTTTTAGCTGAAACATATTTTAAGAAACTTTCCCGCTCTTCTTCTAAAAATTTATTTTCAACATTCGGAATGATATTGATTTTCTTTAGTTTTTCAGTGGAAAGTTGTGTTTCCACATCAAAGGTTCGAATGCTATCTACTTCTTCTCCAAAAAACTCAATTCGGTAAGGTTCATCATTAGAAAATGAAAAAACATCCACAATACCTCCTCTAACAGAAAATTCTCCAGGCTCAGTAACAAAATCTACTCTTTTAAATTTGTACTCAAAAAGAGTTTCATTTATAAAATCTATTGAAAGTTTATCGTTTAAATTTATTTTTAACGTACTACGCTCGAGTTCTTTTTTAGTAACAACTTTTTCAAATAGCGCTTCTGGATAGGTAACAATAATTGCGGGTTTTTTCCGAGAATTTATTCGGTTTAAAACTTCAGCTCTAAGCAGAATATTCGCATTATCTGTTTCTTCTATTTGATAGGGCCTGCGGTAACTTCCGGGGTAAAAAAGAACATCTTTTTCTCCTATAAGTTGTTCTAAATCATTTAAATGATATGCAGCTTCTTCCTTATCATTGAGCACCAATAAAAAAGGAAGTTCAGTTTCTCTAAAAGCATTTGCAATTACAATAGAAATAGAAGAGCCTACAAGACCTTTTAAATAAGTATTATTTTTAGAATTGGCAATAGAACGCCCTAATTTCTGTTGTTGCAGAGATTCTTTATACGTAGTTATAACCTGACTGAGACCGGCCAGCGTGATTGTATTACTCACTAAAACTTATTTATTTTATCCCAATAACTGGGCTTGTTTATTCAATATAATATGCGGAATAATATATTTTATCTTAACGGTTATTGACTATTCCACAAGGTAGTTAGCTACAAAGATAATTGATAAGTAATCATTCCAAAAGCTAAATTAAACTTAAAACGCTAATGAAACTTTTTTAAGTGTTTTTTATTGAATAATTTAATACTTCATAGAGGGTTTAATTCCCTAAAGCATGCCTTGAGTTTATTGAAAGACTCTGAATTAGATGAGTAAACTATGCTTATTTATCTTTTTTACGGGCTTGCTTCCAAGTAATTGATAAAAAAATAGATTATGGATTTAGAATTAAAAGGAAAACGCGCTTTTATATCTGGTTCTACTAAAGGAATTGGATTTGCAATAGCGAAAACATTAGTCAAAGAAGGTGCCGAAGTTATTATTAATGGGAGAAGTAAAAGCACTGTGGACGATGCTTTAAAAAGAATAAAAGAAACAATAAATGATGCCGAAGTAACAGGGGTTGCGTGTGATTTTTCAAGTCCTGAAGAAGTGAAATCTCTTATTGAAAATGTAGGAGAAGTAGATATTCTGATAAACAATGTTGGAATCTTTGAGCCCAAACCATTTGAAGAAATTGCAGATGATGAATGGCAGAAATTCTATGACATAAATGTAATGAGCGGGGTTAGATTATCTCGTGCTTTTTTACCAGCAATGAAGAGAAAGAATTGGGGGCGAATTATATTTATTTCTAGTGAAAGTAGTATAAATATTCCTGTTGAGATGGTGCACTATGGAATGACCAAAACAGCACAGCTTGCAATTTCTCGTGGAATAGCAGAAACTACAAAAGGAACTAATGTAACAGTAAATTCGGTGTTACCTGGACCAACACTTTCTGAAGGAGTGAAAGAATTTGCAGGCGTTGAAGAGGGGAAAAGAGACGAAGTTGAAAAACAGTTTTTTAAAACAGAACGCCCTACCTCTTTATTACAACGTTTTACCGATCCACAGGAGGTTGCAAATATGGTAGTTTATGTTGCTAGTCCGCTTTCTTCGGCAACAAATGGCGCAGCTTTACGTGCGGATGGAGGGACTGTAAAAACAGCTTTTTAATTTAGTATACCCTAGTTGGAATACAAAAAATAGAGCGTAGTCATGAAAATAATAGTCTGACTACGCTCTATTTATAATTATATATTGGTGTAATTAGAAGTTATTAACTTCTAACTTTTTTCTCCCATTTCCAAGCAGAATCCATGGCTTCATCTAGCGTAGATTTTGCTTGCCAACCTAATTCATTATTTGCTTTTTTGGTGTCGGCATAAATAGCAGTTACATCTCCAGGACGTCTGTCTACAATTTTATAATTAAGTTTCTGTCCGCTTACTTTTTCAAAACTAGAAATTACTTCTAAAACGGTACTTCCTTTACCTGTTCCGATATTGAAAACTTCATAATTAGATTTGTTCTTGTTGTTTAGTAAGCGTTCTAATGCTGTGGCATGTGCCTTTCCTAAATCTACAACATGAATGTAATCTCTAACACAAGTACCATCTGCGGTGTCATAATCGCCTCCAAATACCAATAATTGTTCTCTAATGCCAATAGCAGTTTGTGTAATATAAGGAACTAAATGATGAGGTTTGCCTTGTGGAGTTTCTCCAATATTGGCAGTTTCATGCGCTCCAATTGGATTAAAATAACGCAATGAAATAGCTTTTAAGTTTGGATAAACTTTACAGGTGTCTTCTATAATTTCTTCTCCTATTTGTTTAGTGTTTCCGTAAGGAGCTTCTGCTTTTTTAACTGGAGCTTCTTCTGTAATTGGCAATTCGTCTGCCTGACCGTAAACGGTGCAGGAAGAACTAAAAATCATTGACATCTCTTTTCTAGCGGAAACTTCTTTTAGTAAATAAATTAAAGTATTGATGTTGTTCTCGTAGTATAATAACGGATTCTCGACACTTTCATTTACAAAAATAGAGGCTGCAAAATGGATTACTCCCGCAATATCGGTGTGTTTTTTAAAGAATGCAGATACAGCTTCTTTTTCTCTTAAATCGAGTTTTTCAAATTCAGGTTTTTTGCCTGTAATTTTAGCAATAGCATCTAAAACATCTATAGAAGAGTTGGAAAGGTTGTCTATAATAATTACTTCAAAACCTTTGTTTTGAAGCTCTACTACAGTGTGAGACCCTATAAAGCCTAGTCCTCCAGTTACAAGTATTTTCATTAATTGTAGTTTGTTTGGTGTGAGTTATTATATAGAATAACCCGGTTAGTTAATAAATTCTTTTATTTTATCTGTAATAAATAAAATTTGGTCATCATCTAATTCTGTGTGCATTGGAAGCGATATAACTTCTTTTACCAATTGATTTGTTACTTTAAAATCATTTTCGTTGTAGCGAGAATCCATATATGCTTTTTGGCTGTGTAATGGAATTGGGTAATAAACGCCACAAGGAATCCCGTTTTCATTTAAAAATTTCACTAATTCGTCTCGTTTTCCATTGGTAATTCTCAAGGTATATTGATGAAAAACATGATGATTATTATTTTCCGTTAACGCTCCTTCAGTAATAGCGGGCGTAATAATATGGTTGTGTCCTTTTAATGCTTCCGTATATTTTACTGCAGCTTTCCTTCTTTTAGTATTATAGGTGTCTAATAATGGAAGTTTAGCACGTAAAACGGCAGCTTGAATAGAGTCTAAACGAGAATTTACTCCTACAACATCATGGTGGTAGCGTTCGTACATTCCGTGGTTTACAATTCCTCTAAGCGTGTGCGCTAATTCATCATCATTTGTAAAAATTGCTCCTCCATCACCATAACATCCTAAGTTTTTAGAAGGGAAAAAAGAAGTGGCAGCAACATGACCTATAGCGCCAGATTTTTTTGTAACTCCATTGCTAAATGTATAATCGCCTCCAATTCCTTGCGCGTCATCTTCAATAACATAAAGATTGTGTTCTTTAGCAATTTCCATAATAGCCTCCATATTGGCACACTGACCAAAAAGGTGCACCGGAACAATAGCTTTTGTTTTTGGTGTGATGGCTTTTTTTATGGCCTCAATATCAATATTAAAAGTAGACGGGTCTACATCTACTAAAACAGGAGTTAATTGCAGTAAAGCAATAACTTCTACTGTTGCAGCAAAGGTAAAATCTACGGTAATAACTTCGTCCCCAGGCTTTAAGTTTAATCCCATCATTGCTATTTGCAATGCATCTGTACCATTTGCACATGGGATTACGTGTTTTACGTCTAAATATTCTTCTAATTCTTTTTGGAAATTCTGAACTTCAGGGCCGTTTATAAATGCGGCAGATTCTAAAACTTCGGTTATGGAATTGTTTACTTGTTCTTTTATGAAACTATATTGACTTTGTAAGTCAACCATCTGTATTTTCCTCATGGAGATAAATCTTAAGTAGCTACAAAATTACAAAATTAAGTTACCACACCCAATGTATTAACAGAAAGTAACGTATTTTAGCAGCAAACAAAATAATGTGCTTTTTTTATATAATATCTTAGTTTATTTATCGGGCTTTTTTATTAAAATAATAGCCTTATTTAACAGTAAGTTAGAGCTTTTTGTTAAAGGTCGTGTTGGGATTTTTGATTTTTTAGCTGAAGAAATTTCAGACAACGATAAAATTATTTGGTTTCATACCGCCTCTTTAGGAGAATTTGAACAAGGTTTACCTGTAATTGAGCAAACCAAAAGAGAATTTCCTTCGCATAAAATCTTAGTTACTTTTTTTTCGCCATCTGGGTATGAAGTAAAAAAGAATACTACTGCAGCAGCTATTGTTTGTTACCTTCCTTTAGATACAACCTACAATGCAAAGCAGTTTTTAAAAATTGTAAAACCTGAGCTCGCTATTTTTGTTAAATATGAATTTTGGCCTAATTATCTCTCCGCTTTAAAAAAAGAAAATGTTCCAACATTATTAGTATCAGGAATTTTTAGGGAAAGTCAGGCGTTTTTTCATTGGTATGGAAGCTTTATGAGAAAATCCCTTCAAACTTTTGATCATTTATTTGTTCAAGATGAAAACTCCAAAAAATTACTAGAAAGTATAGATATTAAAAATGTAACCGTAAGTGGAGACACACGTTTTGATAGAGTTTCAGAAATATTAGAAAGAGATAATGCTTTAGCTTTTTTAGAAGAATTTAAACAAGATAAACTGTGCTTTGTTGCGGGAAGTACGTGGCCAGAAGATGAGGTCTTATTGAAAGACTATATAAATAATGATGCTTCTGCTGCTATAAAATATGTAATTGCGCCACATAATATTAAAGGAGGCGAGATTGAAAAACTAAAGGCTTCGTTAGATAAAAAAACAATATTATTTTCAGAAATAGCAGAAAAAAACTTAGCAGATTTTGAGGTGTTAATTATAAATACAATTGGACTGCTTACAAAAATTTATAGTTATGCTGATATTGCTTATGTTGGTGGGGGAATGGGCGTAACTGGGTTGCATAATACATTGGAACCTGCTGTTTTTGGGATTCCTGTATTGATTGGAAAAAACTATAAAGGTTTTATAGAGGCTGAAAATTTGGTAGGAATAGGTGGAGTAATTTCCGTAAATGGAAAAAATGAGTTTAAAAAAGAATTTGATTATTTGATTAATAATGGGTTGATTTTAAACGATTTAGGTGAAAAAAATAAAAATTTTATAAATAAAAATAAAGGGGCTAAGATCCAAATAGGGGACTACATTCGTAAATTAATTAAATGATTTTTAGCATAGCTATAAATATATTAGAAATGCATAGAAATTATTTGTTTACGAATGAAAAATATTACTACATTCGTATCGCAAAATTTAAGTAAATAATTAAACAAAAAAACCATGAAAAAAGTAATTTTAAGTTTAGCTCTTGTATTCGCATTAGGATTTTCAGTTGTATCTTGTAAAGAAACAACAAAAGAGAAAGCAGAAGACGCTATAGAAAGTGCTGCTGATGACGTAGAAGAGGCTGCAGAAGACACTGGAGCTGCTATTGAAGAAGCTGCAGAAGAAACTGGAGACGCTATTGAAGAGGCTGCAGAAGATACTAAAGAAGGAGCTGAGAATGCTGCTGAAGAAGTAAAAACTGAGGCTGAAAAAGCTGAACTGTAATTTAGAAAAAAATCTTTTTTATAGAAGAATTATAAATCCGATGCCAAGCATCGGGTTTTTTTGTTGGTTTTATGTAGATTTTTAGGGTACATTCCAAGTATCCATTATTCTCCATTTCTGTAGGGTGTAACAGGGGGGTAATTGGAGATAAAAGAACTTTAATGAATCCGTGTTTAAAAAACATGATTATTTTGTTTGATAGACTTTAATATAGTCAACTATATATTCCTGCGGAAAAATACTATCATCTACTTCTGGGCCTCCAAAATTTCCTCCAACAGCCATATTTAATAGTATAAATTGAGGTTTGTTGAATGGCCAATTGCTTTCTGTTTTTTCTAATGGAGCATACGTATAAACTAATTTATTGTCTACTAAGAACTCGATCTTTTTTGCGGTCCAATTAACTTTGTAGGTATGAAACCCTTCTTCTATGTTTTTAAAAGGTGTTTTCTGGGAACTTGCATTTTCTCCATGAGTATCGGTAGTGTGAATTGTTGTGTATACAGTTTCAGGTTCTTTTCCAACGTATTCTAAAATGTCTATTTCGCCACATTGAGGCCAACTTACTTCGCTTATATTAGCTCCCAACATCCAAAAGGCAGGCCAAATGCCTTGTCCAATAGGAAGTTTTGCTCTAGCTTCAATAGTTCCATATTGAAATTGATGTTTGTTTTGAGTGGTCATTCGTGTAGAGGTGTATTTGTCCCCTTCCTTTTTTGCAGTAATAATTAATTTTCCATCTTTTATTTGATGATTGTTGGTGGTATAAACTTGTCGTTCATTATTTCCCCATCCGCAATTATTAGGACAGCCATTACCGAGTTCTAAATTCCAATCGGTTTTGTTTAAAGATGCGCCATCAAAATTCTCTTCCCAAATAAGTTTTAAGTCTGTTGAAGTTTCGGGCTCTTGTGCGTTTGTAGATTTTGAACATGAAAAAGATAATAGTAAAATGCAGAATAGTGTTAGTAGTTTCATTTTGTTTTGTTAGTTGGTTTTTAGTGAGGCTGAATTTAACAAAAAATAATTATCTTTTTTAATCTATTGTTGCTCAATAAAAGTTAGCGGGATTTATAGGACTTCAATTGTGTCAAGGTTTAAATGAGGTTTTTAAAATAGACCCCTTACCATTAATAAAAATGAATAAAAAGTGGATTTCTAATAAAGTTGTTTCTTTAAACTATATAATACTCCCCAAATTTAGGACAGGAAATTAAGTTGTAATTTTAACCCTGTCAATATGAAAACATCAAGAAGAAAATTCAGCGCATCCTTTAAGGCCAAAGTAGCCATTGAAGCGATAAAAGAGCAGACAAGTATAC
>NZ_JBSXNL010000061.1:0-6990 GCF_056857615.1 Galbibacter sp. L-19 | reverse complement strand
TATCATTGTTTTTTTCTTTTTTTTCTCATGGATTCACCTTTAAGTTCCACTCTATGTGCTGCATGTACCAGTCGATCTAAAATAGCATCAGCAATAGTTTGTTCTCCGATAATTTGATGCCATCCCATAATTGGTAGTTGTGAGGCTATGATAGTAGCACGTTTTCCATGTCTGTCTTCGATGATTTCCATAAAAGCTTGTCTTTTATTAGTATCAAGTTCTTGAAGTCCAAAATCATCAAGAATGAGCAAATCCTGTTTTTCTATTCTATCGATTTCTTTCATGTATGAACCGTCTGCTTTAGCTAGTTTGAGTTTAGCAAAAAGCTTATTGATATTGTAATATTTGACTTTATACCCTAGAGAACAAGCTTGGTATCCAATAGCTGAGGCAATAAAGCTTTTACCAACACCTGTGCTTCCTGTAATGAGTATGTTTTCCTTGTTTTTAATAAACTCGCACGATGTGAACCTAATTAATAGGTTTTTGTCAATCATTCGGCTGGATTCAAAAGATATCTCTTCTACAGAAGCTTTATATCTAAACTTGGCTGCTTTGGTTAATCGTTCTATTTTTCTATTGTGTTTATCATCCCATTCAGATTGTAATAAATACGCTACTAGCTCATCATTAGTATATGCTAGATGATTTGCTTCTAGTGTTGTCGTAAAGGCTCTATGCATGCCATATAGCCTTAGTTGTTTCATTTGTTGTAATGTTTGGTCATTCATAATTTATAATGATTTAATTATTTATAATAATCGCCCCCTCTGATGTTTCCATGCTTAGGGATTGTAGATTCTGTATTGGTATCTTCCTGTATAAAATCCAATCCTTTTTCAAGAATACTTTTAACACTTTGATAATTGATGCGTTCATAATCTAAAGCTCGTTTACAAGCATTATCAAGACGTTCATTCCCAACTTTTTTAGCTAGCCCTAATACACCAGCACAAGATTTATAGGATTGTTCAGGATGTTGTCTTTTTCCTAATAATAAAGTGATGAAAGTTTTACAATGGCCTCCAATACCTTCAGCCCAATTTAAAAAGGTGTCAGGATTCCAATCAGCTACATAACGATGTGTTGAAGGCATATGCTCGCTATCGGTAGTGTAACCATGACGTTTTAAGCCTCTTTTATGAACAGCAATCCGTTTTTGCTTATAGTAAATTTCAACGGTGTCTTTTGTATAAATGATGCGAACCTTCTTTCCTATATAACGATAAGGAACGCTGTAATAATGCTTATCTTTATTAATGTGGATATGAGAGGTCTTATATACTGTTCCCATTAGGTAGGCACGTAGTTGATATTTATCTGTAGGCAATGGCAATAATTCTTCTTGCTCCAAAGATGTAAATAAATCTAACCTAGAACAGTCCCTTGCTTGAAAGTTAATTTTATTATGCTTCCCCGTGAGTTCTAATACAGCTTCATTTAAAGCACTTAAGGTATAATAATCATTCCCATTTAATGGAGCAAAAACTCTTGTGTAGATAATCTTTACAGCATTTTCTACTAGTGCCTTATCTCTTGGACGATAGGTTCTTGTTGGAAGTATCGTGGTATCATAATGAGTTGCCATAGCCAATAAACTCTCATTAAGGATAGGCTCATACTTGCTACTTTTTGTAACAGCTGACTTTAAGTTATCAGTTACTATTGCTCTAGGAACGCCTCCGAAAAAATGTAATGCACCTACTATGCACCCAATAAAATCCTCTCGTTTTTGTGAACGACAAGCTTCTACATAGGTATAGCCGCTTGCTCCTAGTACAGCAATAAATACTTCCATTTCTTTTAGTAAACCAGTAGCGGGATCTATGATAGCTAATTTCTTTCCTGTGAAGTCCACAAACATTTTATCCCCAGCCTTATGGTTAAATCGCATGACTGGATTTTGAGTACGAGACCAAACTCTATACAAATGACAAAATCTAGAATAAGAGATAAATACCTTTTTATTTTGATAATAGTCCTCCCAGATCATGTAACGAGTAACTCCAACCTTTTTAAGGCGTTTGCTTACCTCTGGGTATAACTTAAAAACATACTCATGACGAGTCGTTATGTGGGTCTCATCAATATGCAATAATATACGTAAATCTTCAAAACCAAGCTTATCAACCTCTTCACTTGTAAGCTTGCTCTTTAGTAATAATTCGATGTATTTGCGAACAGTATTCCTGGATATACCAAGTTGTTTACTGATGCTCCGCTTACTAACTCCTTGAGTATGTAAACGATATAATTGTTTGATTTTTCGCATGTCTAAATGTGTGTTTGCCATGGTTATTTTTCTTGATTATAACCATACAAGTTATTTAATACATGCTCTTTCTAGAGGTGGGTCAATTTAGACAGGAATACCTGGGTCACTTTAAATAGGATTCAGTGGGTCACTTTCGCAGGATTACATGGGTCAGTTTGGCAAGAATTTCCACATTGGAGCAATTGGATTTACCCGATAATGTATCACATCAAAGGCAATGGTATAGAATTTAACGTTCCTCTCCTTAAACAAGGGGTAGGCGATTTCGGTAAGTTCAAAATCCTTGTAATCATGGATGACCCCACAAAAGCCGTGCTTGCTGAAGTGTTGCAGAAAATTATAGACTACGCTTTCGGTCTTGCCACTGCCTGCCGAACCAATGACAGAAGCGCCCCGCCTTATATTGTCCGCCTTGAAACTACCGTTCCTTAACTTGAACCGTACCTTATATTTTTTATCGGTTCGTTCGCCCTTTTCACCATACAACAATCCATAGAGTACCGTGCCCACGAACAATGTTGGGACAATAATGTAAAGAATAATATGTTCAATTTGCCAGTTCATATCCCTATGGAGCCTGATTCAATGGCCTTGCCAATCCCCTTTTTCAGTGTATTTATAGCCTTCATGGTAAGCTGGAGCTTATTGGTCGGAATGCTGAGCAAAGCTGTATTGACCCCTGATTTTTGAAGCAGTTTAAAAGCAACCGCCCTTTCGTTGGTGGGGAGCTTCGTAATCATGGAAAAATACAGTTTGGGATTCTTTAAAAAGGTTTTACGTGCGGCATAGGTCTCTACATAGTTCCGTTTGTACCCGAACATGCCATCAAAAGTCTTTTCTGCATTTTTGACAAAGGTGTCCCTGTCAAAACCCCGTTTGACGGTCTTGCCGTTCATTTCCACTTCGGAAGCCTTGTACTTGCTCCCAGGCGAAAGACTATATCGGTTGGAGGCATCCTTACGGCTTACGATGATATGGATATGGCTTTGTGGTCCCGGTTTGGGTATGTCCCTAACGATGCGTTTTCCATTCAGTTGATGTGGAGCTTCCCGTTCCAATCGCTGGATGTCCTTTTGCAGTTTTCTGATGTTCCCCATACTTTCCCCACGTTCTATGCTTCGGATTTCCTTTTTGATTTGCAGTATCTTGGTAGCATAGGGTTGGTTTTCGATAATCTGTTTATCGTTGCCCTTAAAGGTCCTTTGCCGTTCCACCTTGGCATAGTATTTAATATCCTCCACCCTTACAGGCTTGCCATCAATTTCCCTATTGAAGGCCTTGGCATATTCTTTCATGGCTTCCTGGGTATATTGTTTCAGAGCTTCGGGAGAATCCTGTATGGCCTTCAGTTCCCGCGCACTTGGATTTAGTGTAATGGAATAGAACTTGGGCTCGGTCTTTTTCAGTTTGGCCGTGTTTCCGTCTATTTCCTCAATCACTTCCTTCGCGGATATTTCATCTCCGAACTGGTCAAAGAAATGTTCCATTTCGACGGTAGTTTTTCCTTCATTTTCCTTTTCGAGATAGTCCACAAAATCGGCGGCACTTTGGGCATAATTGCCCTCAAGCTTCTGTGCGGTGATGGTGATATACATTCTACAGTCCTTTTTTTAGTTTTTCAAATTCGCTTTTGTCCATGTCCAGTTTATAATGCCCTTTGCCAAAAGTTCCCTTTACGTAGGTCAGTTGATCCAATAAATTTTCTACTCGGTTTTTATAATTTCCAAGTTGTTGTTGCATTTCTTCGTAGCGGTTCCGGTAATGTTCCATTTCAGTATCCCTGGAAAAAGGTTCGGGTGTTCCAAAATCAAAATCTTCTTCTTTTTCTTCGCGACCTTCCTCTTGGGACATTTCCTGAAAGAGGGTATCCAGCATTGCTTTAGTGGGTAGAGTCTGGTGCTTCTCGATATTTTTCAGGATGGCAATGACTGCATTGATGCGTTTGTTGGTTCGGTTGTTCTTGATACCAAGGTCATCGTTAGGGGAAAGATCGTTCCACTCAAAAAAGTTCATGACCGTTTCCAAGGTACTGGTATGGGAGTCCGACACCAAACGGGAAAATTCCCGAAAGCGTGCCGCCACTTCCTTTTTGATACTGATAGCGGAAAAACGATATTTTTGGTAAGCATCTTCCATTTTTACTGTAAAAAACTGCCTGTTTATAGGCGATTTGGCCGCATTTACTGTAAAAGCCCTTGATTGTCAATTATTTACTTATTATTAAATAGCTGATTATAAGCTTTTTACAGTCAAATCGATATCCGTAACACCGCTCTGCGTGTTACCCTCTTGCTCTTCGATTTCGTCTGCCAAAGGCAGACCAAAATTTTCAGACACCCAACCCATGTTGGATGCCCCATTTCTTGTTTATGGATTGGTCATTTAAGGAAAGTCAAATCACCAGATAATCTGGATTGGCAATGACCAAAAGATATTGCTGTGCAACCCTCTAAAGATACATTTTTCAACGTATTGGACATAGAAAAAGCCCATCATAATAAATGGGCTTGTTTGGTTCAATTTGGTGTTCAGATATTGAAAATATACTTGTAATTGTATAGATTTCGTATCGCTTCTTCTTCCAACAGGGTTTTGTAATTTACATAGTGTTCCCTGGCATAGTTCCTAAGTTGCTCCCCAAAGCGCTTTTCCACTTCCTTTTTGGACATGGAAAGCAAACGCTCTTGGGTCTCTGTGTCGAGGTTGTTATAATTAAGATAGACCATCATTTTAAATTTTGGGTTGCTTACAGGTCGTATAGGTCTGGGTCAAAACCATCGGGATAATCCCCGAGGTCTTGCCCATCTTCCAACCATTTTTCAAATTCAATATTTTTTATCTCAATATTCATTTGGCAACATCAACGTATCATTCACAAAGTACAACCGCAGTTCATCCAAAGGAAAATCGGTAACATTATATCTATGCTTTTCAAGTACATTGCCGTTTCCATCGCTATAAATTATTTCAGCTTCATAGCCTGCATTATCCTTTTCTTCTTCCGATAGCCTTTTAAAATCTATTGTGATAAAGCGGCTTCGGTTCAACAGACTTTTGGCGATTACGGAAACATCGGTTATTAGCCAAAAACATTCCGCTACATTGGCTAAATATTTCAACCCGCTCGTAAAGCGGGTGCGTATCAATGGGATTTGATAGAACATTTCAGAACCGTGAAAATATTGCAATCCTTCTTTTATTTCGTTAACTTGTGCTTTCATTGTTATCTCTTTTTTAGAATTAATGATGAAAAGAAGAGGGCACAAACTAATTGAAAACTGGTATTAGTGCCCTCTTTCCTTTTTACTTACTACCCAATAGCAGGATTTCATCGGCTACCACTTCGGTTACATAGCGTTGGTCGCCATCATTGGTGGTATAGGTTCGCGTCTTTAATTTTCCGACCACAGCGATTTCCTTGCCCTTTTCTGCATACTTTTCGATGATGTCGGCAGTCTTGCCCCAAGCGACAACGGTGTGCCAATTGGTGTCCGTCTGTTTCTCGCCCTTGCTGTTTTTGTAGTTTTCATTGGTAGCCAATGAGAATCGGGCTACTTTCTTGCCACTTTCAAGGTTCGTAATTGTTGGTTCCTGTCCAACATTTCCAATTAACTGTACGTGATTTTTAATTGTACTCATAATAAAAAGGTTTAAAAGATTAATAATTCCCCTATTGGTTTAAGGTTCCCATTTTCATGGGAATGCAATTAAATTTTAAGGGGTGTTTGTATGATTTCTTTCGTGCAGAGCACAATGGATGGAGTGGGTTTTGTCAAGACTTTTGGGGAACAAATCAGGAGTGTCTGCGACGTAGCAAAATCCTTGGATTTTCAAGGAAGTAGAAACCTTATTTTTACCTGAAACTTGTATAGTCTTGACAAGTTCCATAAGGGCATTAGCAATTCTTTTAAGCGCATTTGCGTTCGAGCGTACCGGCAGTTAAGCGAGAAAAGGAAATGGGGTTATATTAGAATTGGTTATGTCCTGCCTGTTTTTCGATGCCCCGAAAAACAACAAAGGCTCCATCCATTATAAACCCCTTAAAATGTATGGGGCAAAGGTTCTGTTTTTAAGAATTATCGAGCAAAGACCCAAGAAGGATTTGCCGTTAATTCTGTTAAAAAAACGAAAGCTTTGACCTTCCGATTACAAGCGGACTTAATTCACGGTTTTAGCTAGGGAACTGAGCCCTTCGGCTACGCTCAGGACAGGCTATCCTTCCCAGAGCAGCGGGAAGGGTTAGCGAAGTGGAAAGCAAAAACCGAGGATTGTGTCCAAGACTTTTTAGAGAAGCTCTTTGCCCGAAATGTAGCTTTTTGCGAAATGTAGCGGCAATGTGCTGAACGGTTTATAAAACGGAATAATCTTTTGGAGTAGGGTTTAAAGCGGACTTAATTCTCGATTTTGGCTTGGGAACTGAGCCCTTCGGCTACGCTCAGGACAGGCTATCCTTCCCAGAGCAGCGGGAAGGGTTAGCGAAGTGGAAAGCAAAAACCGGGGATTGTGTCCAAGACCTTTTTAGAGAAGCTCTTTGCCCGAAATGTAGCTTTTCGCGAAATGTAGTGGCAATGTGCTTGGAAATTCTTGCCAAACTGACCCATGTAATCCTGCGAAAGTGACCCACTGAATCCTATTTAAAGTGACCCGGGTATTCCTGTCTAAATTGACCCACCTCTAGAAAGAGCATGTATTAAATAACTTGTATGGTTATAATC